>NZ_JAGGPD010000490.1 GCF_018613995.1 Microbacterium sp. ISL-103
GAACGGACATGTGAGGCCTCCGGGTGTCGACGACCAATATATACATACCCGGAAACTCGAGCGCGCCACGCCATGCAGACGACGTGCAGGTCACGGACAGGTAACATGGCAAGGTATGCCTGGCACGTGCCCGACAAGCCGCGCAGCCCGGAACCAACGACAGGGAGATGACATCTAGGGCCAATCCTCTTGAGAAGCGGCTGCGCGCCGGAGAAGGGCGGGTCATCCGCCGCCTGAACCAGGTGGTCAAGGCCGTCAACGCGCTGGAAGAGGACATCTCCAAGCTCACCGACGACGAGCTGCGCAACGAGACCGTCGAGCTGCGCGAGCGCTACGCCGCGGGCGAGACCCTCGACCAGCTGATGCCCGAGGCGTTCGCCGCCGTGCGCGAGGCTGCCAAGCGCACCCTCGGCATGCGCGCCTACGACGTCCAGATCATGGGCGGCGCGGCGCTGCACCTCGGCAACATCGCCGAGATGAAGACCGGTGAGGGAAAGACCCTCGTCGCGACCTTCCCCGCGTACCTCAACGCCATCGCCGGCGAGGGCGTGCATGTGATCACGGTCAACGACTTCCTCGCGAGCTATCAGGCGGAGCTGATGGGTCGCGTGTACCGGGCCCTCGGCATGACGACGGGCATCATCGTGTCCGGACAGACGCCGGCCGTGCGCCGCGAGCAGTACGCGTCCGACATCACGTACGGCACGAACAACGAGTTCGGCTTCGACTACCTCCGCGACAACATGGCGTGGCGCAAGGAGGACCTCGTCCAGCGCGAGCACTACTTCGCGATCGTCGACGAGGTCGACTCGATCCTCATCGACGAGGCGCGTACGCCGCTCATCATCTCGGGCCCGTCCTCGGGTGAGGCCAACCGCTGGTTCGCCGAGTTCGCGAAGATCGCGCGCACTCTCGAGGCAGGTGTGGACTACGAGGTCGACGAGAAGAAGCGCACGGTCGGCGTGCTCGAGCCCGGCATCGAGAAGGTCGAGGACTATCTCGGAATCGACAACCTCTACGAGTCCGCGAACACCCCTCTGATCTCGTTCCTCAACAACTCGATCAAGGCGCTGGCGCTGTTCAAGAAGGACACGGACTACGTCGTCATGAACGACGAGGTCATGATCGTCGACGAGCACACCGGTCGTATCCTCGTCGGACGCCGCTACAACGAGGGCATCCACCAGGCGATCGAGGCGAAGGAAGCCGTGCCCGTCAAGGCCGAGAACCAGACGCTCGCCACGGTCACGCTGCAGAACTACTTCCGCCTGTACGACAAGCTCGCGGGCATGACGGGTACCGCCGAGACCGAGGCGGCCGAGTTCATGTCGACCTACAAGCTCGGTGTCATCCCGATCCCGACCAACCGGCCGATGGTCCGCAAGGACCAGTCCGACCTCGTCTACAAGAACGAGACCGCGAAGTTCGCCCAGGTGGTCGAGGACATCGCCGAGCGTCACGCTGAGGGCCAGCCGGTGCTCGTGGGCACCGTGAGCGTGGAGAAGAGCGAGTATCTCTCGCGGCTCCTCGCGAAGAAGGGCGTCAAGCACGAGGTCCTCAACGCGAAGAACCACGCGCGCGAGGCCGAGATCGTCGCACGCGCAGGGCGCCTCGGCGCCGTGACCGTCGCGACCAACATGGCCGGTCGTGGAACCGACATCATGCTCGGTGGAAACGCCGAGTTCCTCGCCGTCCAGGAGCTCAAGGGCAAGGGGCTCGATCCCGTCGAGACGCCCGACGAGTACGAGGTCGCGTGGGACGAGACGTACGAGGCGATGAAGGCCATCGTGTCCGAAGAGGCCGAGAAGGTCATCGGGGCCGGCGGACTCTACGTCCTCGGCACCGAACGGCACGAATCGCGTCGCATCGACAACCAGCTCCGTGGTCGCTCGGGCCGTCAGGGTGACCCCGGTGAGAGTCGCTTCTACCTGAGCCTCACCGACGACCTCATGCGTCTGTTCCAGTCAGGTGCCGCCGAGGCGATCCTGGCGCGCACGAACTTCCCCGACGACGTCCCGATCGAATCCGGCCTGGTCTCGCGCGCCATCCGCAGCGCGCAGTCGCAGGTCGAGTCCCGCAATGCCGAGATGCGCAAGAACGTCCTCAAGTACGACGACGTCCTGAATCGCCAGCGCGAGGCGATCTACGCAGACCGCCGCCACATCCTGCAGGGCGACGACATCGCCGACCGTGTGCAGCACTTCATCGAGGATGCCATCAGCGGGGTCGTCCGCGACCACACCGGTGAGGGCCACAACGAGAGCTGGGACTTCGATGCGCTGTGGACGGAGCTGAAGACGCTCTACCCGGTCAGCGTGACCATCGACGAGGTCGTCTCGGAGGCAGCCGGACGCAAGGGCGGCATCACCGCCGAGGGTCTGACGAGAGAGCTGCTGTCCGACGCGAAGATCGCCTACGAGACGCGCGAGGAGTCGCTCGGCGACGCGGCCACCCGTGAGCTCGAGCGTCGAGTGGTGCTGCAGGTCCTCGACCGCCGCTGGCGCGACCACCTCTACGAGATGGACTACCTCAAGGACGGCATCGGCCTTCGCGCCATGGCGCAGCGCGACCCGCTCATCGAGTATCAGCGCGAGGGCTACGCGATGTTCCAGTCGATGATGGGCCAGATCAAGGAGGAGTCCGTCGGATACCTCTACAACCTCGAGGTCGAGGTCCGTCGCGCAGGCGACTCGCAGACCGCAGAGGTCGAGGCGAAGGGCCTGTCCGAAGGCGGCGGCGAGCAGCGTCTCGAGTACTCGGCGGCGAACGACGCCGGCGAGGTCGAGGTCCGCAACGACCGCGGGCAGGTGCAGCAGGCCGCGACCGAGAAGCTGCGTCAGGCCGCGGCGGCGCGTCAGGCGCCGACCGACCAGGCCGAGCCTGAAGAGGGCCCCCGCGGCGCCTTCGGCCAGCGCACGGAGGCTCCGGCCGCACCGGCGGGCAACCGCGAGCAGCGCCGGGCGCAGGGCAAGAAGAAGAAGTAGCAGAGCGCACGAAGAAGGGCCGATCCGGATGGATCGGCCCTTCTTCGCGTCATTGTAGGCTTGCTCAATGACACCAACGCGCCACTTCGACCAGTCGTCGAAGCTCAAGAACGTCCTGTACGAGATCCGTGGAAACACGCTCGTCGAGGCGGCGCGGCTCGAGGCAGAGGGCCATCGGATCCTCAAGCTCAACACGGGGAATCCGGCGATCTTCGGCTTCGAGGCTCCCCATCAGATCGTCCACGACATGCTGGCGGCGCTTCCGACCGCTCACGGATACAGCGACAGCAAGGGCATCGTCTCGGCACGGCGTGCCGTGGTCAGCAGATACGAGGAGATCGACGGATTCCCGAGGTTCGGACCGGAGGACGTGTTCCTCGGCAACGGCGTGTCCGAGCTGATCACGATGACCATGCAGGCGCTGCTCGACGAGGGCGACGAGGTGCTGATCCCCGCCCCCGACTACCCGCTGTGGACGGCGATGACCAGCCTGGCCGACGGCACCCCGGTGCACTACCTGTGCGACGAGGACAACGGGTGGCAGCCTGATCTCGAAGACATCCGGTCGAAGATCACCCCGCGCACGAAGGCGCTCGTGATCATCAACCCCAACAATCCGACCGGGGTCGTGTACTCGCGCGAAGTGCTCGAGGGAATGGTGCAGATCGCGCGTGAGAACCAGCTGTTGCTGCTCTCCGATGAGATCTACGACCGCATCCTGTTCGACGACGCGGTGCACATCCCCACTGCGACGCTGGCACCCGACCTACTCTGCCTGACCTTCAACGGGCTCTCGAAGACCTATCGGGTCGCCGGATATCGGTCAGGGTGGCTCGTGATCACCGGCCCGCAGGATCATGCGAAGGGCTTCCTCGAGGGGATCAACCTGCTCGCATCCACACGTC
>NZ_JAGGPD010000491.1 GCF_018613995.1 Microbacterium sp. ISL-103
CGCCCACGCGCACGACCTCGGCCGACTTGAAGCGTTTGCCGATAGGGAACCCCGCGGCGAGCGCCTGGTGCGCGTCGGAACCCGTGATCATCGACGAGGTGTACTGCGTCATGAATCCTGAGGGGAACTCCGCGGTCGCGAGGTAATAGGTCGCGAGATCTGTCGGGTCGGTGATCTCCGAGGGCTTGCGCGCCATGAGCGTCGACCATTCCCGGTCGAAGTCGATGAGCTGCTGTGCCACCGGTCGGCGTTCGGCGCCGTAGGTCGCGAGCAGCGCTTCGGGCGCTCGCCCCGTGAGCACGGATCCGAGCTTCCACCCGAGGTTGAAGCCGTCCTGCATCGACACGTTCATGCCCTGGCCCGCCTTGGCACTGTGGGTGTGGCAGGCGTCTCCCGTCAGGAAGACGCGCGGGGTGCGACCTGACCCGTCGATGACGTCGTCGAAGCCGTCGGTGACGCGGTGCCCGACCTCGTAGACGCTGTGCCAGGCGACCTCCTTCACGTCGAGCGTGTAGGGGCTGAGGATCGCGTTGGCCTTGGCGATGATCTCCTCGATCGGAGTCTGCCGCACTCGGTGGTCGTCGTCTTCGGCCACCTCGCCGAGGTCGATGTACATCCGGCTGAGGTAGCCGCCCTCGCGCGGGATGTGCAGGATGTTGCCCGCCTCCGAGTTGATCGCGCACTTGGTGCGCCAGTCGGGGAAGTCGGTGTTGACCAGAACATCCATGACGCCCCACGCGTGCGCGGCACTGCCGCCGACGTGCGTGCGCCCGATCGCCTGGCGTACACCGCTGCGCGCGCCGTCGCACCCGGCGACGTACTTTGCTCGGATCGTACGCTCTTCGCCCGCCCGCTCCCCCGCGACGTAGCGCAGCGAGACCTCGACCGGGTACTCGCCCTCGCCGTGCACGGTGAGTCCTGCGAACTCGATGCCGTAGTCGGGTGCGATGCGGCCGGGGCCGTGCGCCGCGGCCTCGGCGAAGTAATCGAGCACGCGGGCCTGGTTGACGATCAGATGCGGGAACTCGCAGATGTCGTAGGCGTAGTCGGCGGTGCGCGACGTGCGCACGATCTCACCCGGTCGCTCGGGGTTCGGCCCCCAGAAGTTCATCCACCCGATGTTGTAGGCCTCGGCGATGATCCGCTCGGCGAAGCCGAAGGCCTGGAACGTCTCGACGCTGCGCGGCTGGCTGCCAT
>NZ_JAGGPD010000492.1:0-180 GCF_018613995.1 Microbacterium sp. ISL-103
CCGCCGATGGGTTCGGGTTCATCTCCGGCGAAGAAGCCGGGCCGATCATGACTTCAGGCCGTTGGACGCGTCTTGCGTTCCGCCGCGGTCACGTGCTGGCACGCGGTCCTGTGGCCACCGGTCTCACCGCTGTGCGAGGGACGGGTGTCGCCCGCTAGCAGCTGCCGCCGGTCGGTGCGC
>NZ_JAGGPD010000492.1:396-1613 GCF_018613995.1 Microbacterium sp. ISL-103
CATCCCGATCTGCGCATCCGTGGTGAACTCGTTGTCCATCTCGAGATCCCGGGCGACGACCTCGCGGCGGACGTGATCGATGTCGAGCGACTCGCCGCCCGGGTGACGCGTCATCTGCTCGAGCAGCGATTCGAGATCGTTCTCGACGATGAAGTCCTCTCCCTCATCGAGGAACGCCTGCACCGGACCTGTCGGCCCCTTGGCGAGTCTCGACTTCAGCAGCAGACCGACGTCCTTTCCTGTGAGATCAGGATTCTGCTCGCTGCCCGAGAGGGCGAACTCCTTCTCGACGATCTGACGCGATGTGACGAACCAGGAATGGTCGTATCCGGTGGTTCGCAGGTGGGCGAGCGTGCCCAGAGTGTCGAAGCCGGGAAAGAGCGGCGGCACAGGCAGCCGTCTGCCCGTCGCGTCCAGCCAGAGAGAGGAGGGACCGGGAAGGATGCGGATGCCGTGCGACGGCCACACCGGGTCCCAGTTCTTGATGCCCTCGACGTAATGCCACATGCGGTCGCCGTTTATGAGCCGGGCGCCCGCCGCCTCGGATACGGCGTGCATCGAACCGTCGACATACGCGGGCACCCCGGTGAGCATCTTCTGGGGCGGCACTCCGAGGCTCTGCGGCCACGCTGCCCGGACGAGGTCGTGGTTGCCGCCGATGCCGCCCGACGAGACGATCGTCGCAGCGGCGCTGATCTCGAAATCGCCGATCACCTCGCGCGACGACTCGACGCCACGCGCGGCCGGGGTCGATTCGAGGATCGCCCCGCGCGCGCCGGTGATCGCCCCGTCGGTGCTGACGAGTGCGGTGACCCGGTGGCGGGGGAGGATCGTCAGTCGTCCCTCGCGCTCGCCCTGCTCGACGGCGGCCGCGAACGGGGCCACGACGCCCGGGCCCGTGCCCCAGGTGATGTGGAACCGCGGCACGGAGTTGCCGGGGCCGAGGGCCCCGTATCCGCCCCGCTCAGCCCAGCCGACCACGGGGAAGAAGCCGACGCCGCGCTCGCGGAGCCACGCTCGTTTCTCGCCCGCGGCGAACTGCAGGTAGGCCTCCGCCCATCGACGCGGCCAATGGTCTTCCGCGCGGTCGAACGATGCGGTGCCGAACCAATCCTGCGTCGCCAGAGCGAGGGAGTCCTTGATGCCCATGCGACGCTGTTCGGGAGAATCGATGAGGAACAGTCCGCCGAACGACCACCACGCCTGACCCCCGAGGT
>NZ_JAGGPD010000493.1 GCF_018613995.1 Microbacterium sp. ISL-103
TGGGGGAGGGAGGGAGCCGGCAGCAGGACGGGCGGGTCGGGGGTCGCGGCGTACGCATCGGCGATGCGGTGGAGGAACTGGGCACGGATGATGCAGCCGCCGCGCCAGATCTTGCTGATCGCACCCAGGTCGATGTTCCAGCCGTACTCGGCAGCGCCCGCACGGATCTCGTCGAAGCCCTGCGAGTAGGCGACGATCTTCGAGGCGTAGAGGGCCAGGCGGACGTCTTCGATGAACGCGGCCTCGTCGGTGACGACGAAGTCGTCGTCGGGGCCGGGCAGGGATGCCGCGACCTCGCGCTGCTCGGGGTGCGACGACAGGGAGCGGGCGAAGGTGGCCTCGGCGATGCCCGAGACGGGGACGCCGAGCGAGAGAGCGGTCTGCACGGTCCACGCTCCGGTGCCCTTGGCTCCGGCCTGGTCGAGGATGACGTCGACGAGGGGCTTGCCGGTCTCGGCATCCACCTGGCGGAGCACCTCTGCGGTGATCTCGATCAGGTAGGACTCGAGTTCGCCCTTGTTCCACTCGGCGAAGATGTCGGCGATCTCGGCGGGGGACTTGCCGGTGCCGCGGCGGATGAGGTCGTAGGCCTCGGCGATGAGCTGCATGTCGGCGTACTCGATGCCGTTGTGCACCATCTTGACGAAGTGGCCGGCGCCGTCGTGGCCGACGTGCGTGACGCACGGCTCGCCCTCGGCGATCGCGGCGATGGACTTCAGGATCGGGCCGAGGGTGACCCACGACTCGTCCGAGCCGCCGGGCATGATCGAGGGGCCGGTGAGCGCGCCCTCTTCGCCGCCCGAGATGCCGGCGCCGACGAAGTTGATGCCCGTCTCACGCACGGCCTTCTCGCGACGGATCGTGTCGGGGAAGTACGCGTTGCCGCCGTCGACGATGATGTCGCCCGGCTCGAAGACCGAGACGAGCGAATCGATCACGGCGTCGGTCGGGCCGCCGGCCTTGACCATGATGATCGCGGTGCGCGGCTTCTGCAGCGAGTCGGCGAACTCCTGGTACGTCTTGGCGGCGACGAAGCCGGCCTCAGGGTGGTCGGAGACGAGGGTCTCGGTCTTCTCGTAGCTGCGGTTGAAGATCGCCACCGTGTTGCCCTCGCGGCTGGCGAGGTTGCGGGCGAGGTTCGAACCCATGACGGCGAGTCCGACGACTCCGATGTTCGCTGATGCTTCGGGCACAGATGGCTCCTAGATCGAGAAGAAGGGGATGCTTCCAGATTATCGCGGCGTCCGGGGTGGTGCTCCCGTGTGTCGCCGCGTGATGGGCGCGAAACCGCCGGGCGGGCTCGCCGACCGGCTCAATCCTTGCGGTACCCCGAACGGCCCAGCGAGAAGAGGGCCGCGAAGCTGAAGCCGGCGGCGCACACGGTCATCGCGCCGATGAGCCAGGCGATCGCGTGGGAGAAGAAGACGCCGTCGAGCATGAGGGAACTCCGTGTTCTGCAGAGGGGAATCGGTGTTCTCAGCCTATCGGCTCATCCGGTACCATGAGAGGAGTACCTCGGCGAGGGATGCTTCTGCGCGTGCGCTGGCATCCGTTATCGACGCGGCGAAGCAAGCCGGTGGCTTTCCTCACGTGTCTGCGTTCGAGAACAATTCCAAGACCACCGCGTAGCTCTCGCTGCGTGCCCCGAAGGAGAATTACCCATGTCTGAAGACACCAAGGTCGTCGCCGAGCTCCGCGAGAGCTTCGGCAAGGGCTTCGCCCGTCGTCTGCGCGCCGCAGGCAAGATCCCCGCCGTCATCTACGGCCACGGCACCGACCCCGTGCACGTCGCACTGCCGGGTCACCAGGTCTCGCTCATCATCCGCCGTGCCAACGCACTGCTCGAGCTCGACATCGAGGGCACGTCTCAGCTCGCCCTGGTCAAGGACGTCCAGAAGGACCCCGTGCACCAGATCATCGAGCACATCGACCTGCTCGTCGTCCGCAAGGGCGAGAAGGTCACGATCGACGTCCCCGTCATCGTCACCGGCGAGCCGGCTCCGGGCACGATCGTCAACCAGGACGCCAACACCCTGTCGATCGAGGCAGAGGCCACGCACCTGCCGCAGAACGTCGAAGTCTCGGTCGAGGGTCTCGAAGAGGACGCGCACATCACCGCCGCCGACGTCACCCTGCCCAAGGGCTCGACGCTGCTGACCGACCCCGAGGTGCTCGTCGTCGCGATCGCGATCCCGGCCGAGGAGTCCCTCGAAGAAGACGAGGCCGCAGCCGACGAGGCTCCTGCCGAGGAAGAGCCCGCCGCGGAGTGATCTCCGCAGGCGCAGCTCACAGCTGACTGCATCACAGAGGGGGCGCGAGCAGATCGCGCCCCCTCTGTCGTATTCTGACCCGGGAACCGCACGGGGCCCGCATCCGAGAGGACGACGACATGGCATCCACCTGGCCTGTGGTGGGGCTCGGCAACCCCGGCC
>NZ_JAGGPD010000494.1 GCF_018613995.1 Microbacterium sp. ISL-103
GAGGTCGCCCAGGGTCTTGTCGGGGAAGCTCGGGCGCAGCAGCCACCCGGCGAGGCTCGTGTCGTAGGCGAGGCCGCCGACGCGGATGCCGAGGCGCCGAAGAGCCTTCACCTGCGGCTTGGCGTCGTGCAGCACCTTCGGCTTGTCGGAACCGAGCCAACCGGCGAGCACACCGGCCGCCTCGTCGTTCCACTCCAGTTCGCGAAGCTCGCTCTCGGTCGCCGCACCGATCCGGCTCGGGAGTCCTCCGTGAACGAGGATGCGCAGTGCGACGTCGACGGTCTGCGCCTCGGCCCAGCTGAGGAAGTCTGCAGCGGACACCTCGCTCGGCTCGGGAAGCACGACGACCGCGGCTGGGTCGTCGGCGACCTCGCCGGCGCCGACGGCCTCGAAGACGCGTGGCAGCAGCGTGCGGAACTCGAGGCGGGCGAAGATGTCGCGAACGGCCTGGGCGTCGATCGGCGCGACCACCAGATCGCCGGGCGCCACCGGCAGCTCGACGTCGGTCAGCAGGCGATTGAGTCGGCGGTTGCGGCGCACATCCTCGATGTGCTCGCGCAGGTTCCCTCCCACGACGCCCTTGATCTCGCCAGACCGCTCGAGGAGGTCGTCGAGGGACCCGAACTGGGTGAGCCATTTGACGGCGGTCTTCTCACCGACTTTGGGGACGCCGGGAAGGTTGTCGCTCGTCTCGCCGACGAGGGCTGCGATGTCGGGGTACTGCTCGGGACGGACGCCGTAGCGCTCCTGGACCGTGACAGGGTCGTACCGCTTGAGCTGGGACACTCCCTGCACAGACGGATACAGCAGAGTCACATCGTCGGTGACCAGCTGTATCGTGTCGCGGTCGCCGGAGACGACGAGGACGTCGTAGCCCTGCTCGGCGCCCTGCGTCGAGAGCGTGGCGAGGATGTCGTCGGCCTCCACACCCTCTTTGGTCAGCACCGGGATAGACATGGCCGCCAGGCAGTCCTGCAGAAGAGGGATCTGCCCGCGGAACTCCTGCGGCGACTCGGACCGCGTCGCTTTGTACTCCGGATACACATCGGTGCGGAAGGAGTGTCGCGAGGTGTCGAACGCGATCGCCATGTGGGTGGGCTGCTCGGCCTTGATGAGGTTCACGAGCATCGACAGGAAGCCGTAGATGGCGTTCGTGTGCTGGTTGTCCTTCGTCGTGAAGTTCTCGACCGGAAGGGCGAAGAATGCACGATAGGCGAGCGAGTGGCCGTCGACGACCATGAGGGTAGGCTTTGCGGAGTCCGTCACCCTGTCAGCCTAACGAGGACGACAGACACCCGCTGAGGAGGATCGATGAGCGAGACCGCGACCACTGCAGGACTCGACTGGGCGACTGCCCGCGGCATGGGCGCTCTGGCGCAGAAGATGGGGATGGAGTTCCTCGAGTTCAGCACCGACCGATGCGTCGCGACTCTGCCGGTCGAGGGAAACACCCAGCCCGTCGGTCTCATGCACGGCGGTGCCTACGTGGTTCTCGGCGAGTCACTCGGGTCGATGGCTGCGAATCTGCACGCGGGCCCCGGTCGCCTCGCGGTCGGCGTCGACATCAACGCCACCCATACCCGCTCCGCGACCTCGGGGCTGGTCACCGGTGTGTGCACCCCGGTGCACCTCGGACGCACCATCACCGTGCACGAGATCGTCGTGACCGACGATCAGGGACGACGCTGCTCGACCATCCGCATCACGAACATGATCAAGGATGCTCCCCCCGGCTGATTCCGCCGGTCAGCGCGTGGCCTTCCCGTCGACCGGGTCATAGGTATTCGGTGATCCGAT
>NZ_JAGGPD010000495.1:0-679 GCF_018613995.1 Microbacterium sp. ISL-103
CGTCCTCGGGCGCGGCCCGGTCGTAGCTGACGGTGTGCGCCGTCTCGAGCGTGCTGTAGAGCATGGTGGAGCCGATCGATCTGCGCAGCAGAGCGGCCTCGAACGCATCGGGATCGTCGGCCCTCATGTCTCCGAAGTTCGACAGCTGGAGCATGCCGAGTCGGCCGTCGAGACGGATGATCTCGGTCGCGAACCAGGGCGGCAGCTCAGGCGGCGGATCGACGTTCCCCCCTGGCCACAAGCCACCCGAGAGCCTGCCGAGCCAGGCCGTGATCTCCGCGTCGTCGAGCACTCGCCCCATCGCAACCCCCACCGGATGCGCGCCGGACCCACGTCGGCTGCTCCGTCCCCGCCATCACGATAGGCAGGGCGCAGGCGCCGTGCAATATACAGCGGCGCGACCCGTGGGAGCCGCGCCGGTGAGCCCTGGGCCCTGAGCCCGTCAGCGGAACGACGCTGCGACGGAGTTGCGGTGATAGTCGAACACGATGCTCGTCCTCGTCGATGCGACGCTCGACTGCGCAGACAGGTGCTCGAGCACGAACTCCCGCATCTCCGACGAGTCGGCGACGGCGATGTGCAGAAGGAAGTCGTCATCTCCTCCGAGGAAGAACACCTGGATCACCTGCGGCAGCGCGCGCACGCGGTCGGCGAACTCGACGATGCTCTCGCGTCGAGC
>NZ_JAGGPD010000495.1:799-1278 GCF_018613995.1 Microbacterium sp. ISL-103
TACGATCCTCGCATCGATCGGATCGAGTGCCGGGGCCCGAAGGGTGTTCGGCTGTGGGGCCGCGGACGATGTCTCCATGCGAATGATTATGCAGGATTCGAGTCCAGAGCGAATCATCGTCAGTGATTCTGTTGAATCGTCGACGTTTCTGCGATTCTGAGATGCACTCACGCAACCGTCATTTGGAGGATCGATGAAGATCGGCGTGCCGACCGAGGTCAAGAACAACGAGAACCGCACTGCACTCACCCCTGCGGGCGCCGACCGCCTGGTGCACGAGGGCCATCGCGGGATCGTGCAGCCGGGAGCGGGAGTCGGCTCGGGCATCTCCGACGAGGCCTACCGGATCGCCGGTGCCGAGATCGTCGAGACCGCGGAAGAGACGTGGGGCGAAGCCGAGCTTCTCATCAAGGTGAAGGAGCCGATCGCTCAGGAGTACGGCTTCCTGCGTCCCGATCTCACCCTCTTCACATACCTGC
>NZ_JAGGPD010000496.1 GCF_018613995.1 Microbacterium sp. ISL-103
CGACATGGCCGACAGCGGGATCCTCCGCTTCGGTCCCCGCTCGGCCGATGTGATCGGGGCGATCGCCCGCGCCCTGTACGCCCCTTCGGAATCCGCGACCTCCGAGCCCGCGAAGTGAGCGGCGAGGTCGTCACCCGCACGCCGTCGAGGCACCGCGGGCTGCGCTTCACGCTCGTCATCATCGGCCTGCTCGCAGCGCTCGTCGTGACCTGCATCGTGTCGATCACGAGTGGTCAGTATTCGCTCTCGCCGACCGACCTCATCGGGGTGCTGCTGCGCGGCATCGGCATCGACACCGCCTGGGCGCCGACCGAGGCGACCGACTACGGCGTGATCTACAACCTGCGCCTCCCCCGCCTCGTGCTCGGCCTGCTCGTCGGCGCCGCCCTCGCAGTGTCGGGCGTGCTCATGCAGGCCATCTTCGGCAACCCGCTGGCAGACGCCGGAGTCGTGGGCGTCTCGTCCGGGGCTGCCCTCGGCGCTGCCGCGAGCATCACGCTGGGCCTCGCCTCGTTCGGCATGTGGACCACCCCCGCCTTCTCCTTCCTCGGCGGGCTGATCGCGGTGCTCGCCGTCTACTTCATCAGCCGTTCGGGAGGC
This sequence comes from Microbacterium sp. ISL-103, assembly GCF_018613995.1. GTDB lineage: Bacteria > Actinomycetota > Actinomycetes > Actinomycetales > Microbacteriaceae > Microbacterium. Next base: position 601 of record NZ_JAGGPD010000496.1, read on the forward strand.
CGCACCGAAGTCGTGACACTCCTGCTGACCGGCATCGCGATCAACGCGATCGCCGGTGCCGGCATGGCCTTCCTCACCTTTCTCGGCACGACGTCGACCCGCGAGCAGATCGTGTTCTGGCAGCTCGGATCGCTCAACGGCGCGCTCTGGTCGAACGTCGCCCTGGTCGCTCCGCTCGTCGCCATCGGCGTGGTCGTCGCCCTGATCGTGTCGCCGCAGCTCGACCTCTTCGCCCTGGGCGAGCGCACCGCCCGACACCTCGGCGTCAACGTCGAACTGCTGCGGATGGTCGTGATCGTCACCGTCGCGATCCTCGTGTGCGCCGCCGTGGCCTTCGCCGGCATCATCGGATTCGCAGGCCTCGTCGTGCCCCACCTGATGCGCATGCTCATCGGCCCCGCGCATCTTCCCCTGATGATCGCGTCGGCACTCGGCGGCGCGCTGCTGATCGCGGTCGCCGACCTGGTCGCCCGCACCGCGGTGCCACTCGCGGATCTGCCGATCGGCATGATCACCTCGCTCGTCGGAGGCCCCTTCTTCCTGTGGCTGCTCGTGCGCACGCGCCGACGGTCGGGAGGATGGGCATGAGCGTGGGGGATGTGGCCACCCGACTGCAGGCCACCGGTGTCACGGTCGTCGTCGGCGGTGGCCGCGCGATCCTCGACGATGCCTCGATCGAGGTCAGAGCCGGCGAGATCCACGCCCTGGTCGGCCCGAACGGCGCGGGCAAGTCGACGATGTTCGGGGTTCTCGCGGGCG
>NZ_JAGGPD010000497.1:0-4186 GCF_018613995.1 Microbacterium sp. ISL-103
GGCGAGAAGGCACCGAGCAACTGGCGTGTCGAGGTTCCGGGCGGCACACTCGGGGTGCGCATGTTCCCCGCGGAAGACGGCGAGCATGTCGCTCTCGCGGGGCCGGCGCAGCTGGTCTACAGCGGTGAGGTCGACCTGATCTGACCTGGCACGCCAAAGGTCGACATGCCGCAGGTCCGACACCTCACAGGTATGCTGCCGGGCAGGCTCAGACGAGTGTGATCGGCTCAGTCGGAGGGGTGCCGTGCTTACGTACCTTCAGCACTCGGTATCCCTTCGCCGTGGTCGTGCGGTGGACGCTGAAGCCCGGGTGGAAGGTCGCCCCGATCCACCGCTGCAGTGAATCCGCACCGAGGTTGCGCTGCACGACCAGCCACGCGTCGCTGCGCTCATCGAGGCGCGGGATCCATTTCTCGAGCAAGCCGTGCAGTTCGTTCTTCCCCACTCTGATCGGCGGATTCGATCGGATGGAGCGGAACGTGACGTCGGCGGGAACATCCTGCGGCAGTGACGCGTTGACGTTCTTGAGACCATGAGCTGCCGCGTTGCGGCGCACGAGATCGAGAGCCCGTTCGTTCACGTCGACGGCCCACACCGTCGCGTGCGGCGCAGCGAGCGCCATCGACAGAGTGATGGGCCCCCATCCGCTTCCGAGGTCGAGAAGATGACCTCCGGGCGGAACGGGAGGCATGTTTGCGAGAAGGACGGCAGTACCGGCATCCAGCCGATCCGGGCTGAAGACGCCACCAGCGGTTGTGACGTCCAGCTCACGGCCTGCGAGGGTCACACGGATCGATCGCAGGTTCTCGGGGCTTGCCGGGGCCGCGGTGAAGTAATGGTCGGACCCCATACCGTGAGCGTAGCGGACAGCGCGGGCTAAGGTTAAGGCTCGCAACAAAACCCAGAGATAAGGGACGGATGACGGAGACCACCACACCCTCCACCGGTGACGAAGCAGTCGATCGCGTACTCGCGAATGCGCAGAAGCGAACGGAGGCTCGCGTCTTCGGCGCCGCACAGGCGCTGCAGGACCGCTCGACCGCGTCGCACGCGACGTCGGACGGCGACCAGTGGGACCTCGAGGATCGTCATGCGCTGCGGCGCGTCGGCGGTCTCTCCACCGAGCTCGAAGACGTCACAGAGGTCGAGTACCGCCAGCTGCGACTCGAGAACGTGGTGCTCGTCGGCGTGTACCCCCAGGGCGCGCAGGAGGATGCCGAGAACTCGCTGCGCGAACTGGCAGCGCTCGCGGAGACCGCCGGTGCGGTCGTGCTCGACGGTGTTCTGCAGCGTCGACCGCATCCGGATGCCGCGACCTACATCGGGCGCGGCAAGGCCCAGGAGCTGAAAGACATCGTCGCGGCGACGGGCGCGGACACCGTGATCGCCGACACCGAGCTCGCGCCGAGCCAGCGACGTGCCCTCGAGGACGTGGTGAAGGTCAAGGTCATCGACCGCACCACGGTGATCCTCGACATCTTCAGCCAGCACGCGAAGAGTCGTGAGGGCAAGGCGCAGGTCGAGCTGGCACAGCTCGAGTATCTGCTGCCTCGTCTGCGTGGTTGGGGCGACTCGATGAGCCGTCAGGCCGGTGGCCAGGTCGGCGCCGGCGGGGCCGGCATGGGTTCGCGTGGCCCCGGCGAGACGAAGATCGAACTCGATCGTCGACGCATCCGCACGAAGATGGCTCTGCTGCGGAGGCAGATCCGTGACTTCGGCCCGGCGCGGGAAGCGAAGCGGGCCGAGCGCAAGCGCAACACGATTCCGTCCGTCGCCATCGCCGGGTACACCAACGCCGGCAAATCCAGTCTCCTCAACGCGCTCACGAGCGCGGGGGTGCTGGTCGAGAATGCGCTGTTCGCGACGCTGGACGCCACGGTGCGCCGCTCAGAGACCGCGGATGGTCGTGTCTACACGCTCACCGACACCGTCGGCTTCGTGCGCAACCTTCCGCATCAACTCGTCGAGGCCTTCCGGTCGACGCTCGAAGAGGTCGGCGAGGCAGATGTCGTGCTGCACGTGGTCGACGGGTCGCACCCCGATCCCGCAGGTCAGCTGCAGACCGTGCGCGACGTGATGGGCGATGTCGGCGTGCGCGACATGCCGGAGCTCGTCGTGTTCAACAAGGCGGACCTGATCGACGACGGTGACCGCCTCGTGCTGCAGGGCCTGGAACCGAAGGCGCACTTCGTGTCATCGCGTTCCGGAGAGGGCATCGAGGAGCTGCGCGCGGCGATCGAAGACGCTCTGCCGAAGCCCGCCGTCGAGGTGCATGCGGTGGTCCCGTACGATCGCGGCGACCTCGTCGCAGCGATCCACGAGACCGGGATGCTGCTTTCCGTCGAGCACAGTGAGGACGGCACTGTCGTTCATGCGCGGGTGTCGGAGCGGCTCGCCGCAGACCTCGCGCCGTTCGCGTTCGACGCCTGAAGGGTCTCGTCCGAGGGGCCGGTCAGCGGGCGAGGAAGCGAGCTTCGACCGTGGCCGAGATGACGATCTCGTCGGGTTCGTACTCCATCGACGCGCCGCCCGCATCGGCGGACATGAAAGCCGCACCGCGAGCCTTTGCCATGCCCGCGACGGGCTGAGCGGGTGTCGGGGCGATCAGCCCGACGTCGGCGATCTCGACGGGCACCACCTCGGCGAGACCGAGCGCCGTCGCATAGGCCCGTGCGCGGGCGACGGCCACACCGACGGCCTCGGCCGCGACCTCGCGTTCGACGCGTGACGTGGTCTCGGGAGTCAGATGCCAGTTGACCCAGCCGACCTCGACACCGTCCCACGGTGAGACATCCGACACCCATATCGACAGCTCGGATGCCTCGGAGAACGTCGCCGTCAGGTCGATGTTCGCGTAGTAAACGGGCGCGAGTCGATTGCCGTCGCTGTTCCACGGGCGCTCCGCCCTCACCGAGAGGCGCGTGCTCGTCCAGTCGATGACGCTCCCCGCGTCTTTGCGTGTCGTGATGCTCTCGCGCACCGGTTCGGCGAGTCGCATCGCCTGGTCGACGACGGATCCGCGATCCGGCCCCTCCGCTCGCACGCTGACCCGGATGGTGGCTCGCTCGGGCGCGAGACGCGCCTCATGCTCGCCGCGGACGGTGACGGTGACTTCGCTCATGGGGCGACTCTACGCGAGCGCTCGGACGGGAGCGGAATGGCGTGGCGCCCTCGGACGTTGTAGTCTGTGATGCTCGGGGACTTCGGTTCCCGGGTAAAAATTCCACAGTGTGACAACGGCTCCTTCGAGAGAAGGACCACGGGGCTGATCGGTTTCGACAGCGCCTGTGAATCCACGAGAAGCGGGCCGAGGATGCAGAGTTATCTCGTAAACGCTCTCTGCAAAAAAATAGTTGCCGAAACCAAGCGCAACGACTTCGCCCTCGCTGCATAAGCGAGCCCGATAGTCCGTCAGGCCGTATGTGATTCCGATACGGATCCTGGCGTCATCTAGGAATCTTGCTGCGTGATGGCGTCTGGACGTCACGTGGGACTCTTCCCAGGCTGGGCTCGTCGACTTAGGTGTCTGTGACAAAGGTCGGAGCCGAGCAGAACGTCTTCACAGACTGCGCCCGGAGAAGGCGTGGAGACTCAGCGTTGGACGGGGGTTCGATTCCCCCCAGCTCCACCAAGCCGTTGTCACGGGAGAGAACCCCGAGGTCGAGCGCGAGAGCGCCGACCCCGGGGTTCTTTCATGCAGTCATCAGGGGTCAGGCCCGGCCGAGCGCGTCGAGCGCCCTCTGCGCATCCGCTACGACGCTCTCGGTGTCCGCCACGCGCTGCGCCAGCTCCTCCTGCTGTTCGCCGACGTGTTCCACGTCCGCCTGCGCCCGTTCGGCGTCGCGACGCACCGCTGCGAGCTCCTTCTCGAGTTCGCGCTCTCTTCGGGCGAGTTCCTCGACACGCAGTGCTGCGTCACGCAGAGCGCGGTCCGCCTTCGCGGCGTCTCGCTCGGCGCGGACATGCTGCTGCTCCGCGTCCCGCAGCGCACGTTCGGCCTGTCGTCGTTCCCGCCGCGCTGTGACCTCGTCGATGGGAGCGTGGGGGAGCTGGGGCTCAGCCGGTGCGCCGCCTCCGACGATCGTGTCGAGGAGGTCAGAGATATCGTCTGAGGGACTCAGTTCGCGGACGAGACGCGCAGATGCGACCGCCGCGGCGGCCAGCGGATCGAAGAACGCGGCGGTGA
>NZ_JAGGPD010000497.1:4239-5412 GCF_018613995.1 Microbacterium sp. ISL-103
CCAGCTCCACCGCCGCGTCGGCGAGCCTGCGGGTGAGGGCGCGGCGGTCTCGGCCCAGTTGGGAGAGCGCCTTCGCGTCGAGGTCGGCCTGAGCCTCGCGAAGCTCTTCGGCGAGGCTCAGCGCCTCCTCCAACTGGGCGGCGCGTTCGCGCGCGAACACGTTCACGACCCAGGCCGCCACCGAGGGCTTGCGCAGGGCGCGGATCTGCGCCGTCAGGTCGGCGCCGACGGCGTCCTTGGCGCGGGCGTTGCGAGCGGCCACGAAGTCGTTCGGGGGGCCTGCGTAGAGCTCCGCGGCGATGTCCGTGAGAGAGGTGCTCATCCGAGCGACGATACACGCGAGATTCTCGCGCCGCTTCGTATGAACGCGCCTCCTGCACCGATATTCTGGGCGCATGGCAACGCTGTTCTATGGTGCGTCTGATGTGCCGATCCACATCGAGGACCGCGCCCTTGCACACCTGAAGATCGTCATCGCGACCAAGCTCCGCCGACAGGAGAGCTTCACCCTGTCCTGGCAGCATGCGGACGGAGAACCGGGAGGCCGATCGACGATCTGGATCCACCCGTCGATCCCGCTGCGATTCACCTTCGAGGAATCCGAGCAGCCGCAGCTGAACACCCGATGGATCGAGGAGCTCATGCATTCGGTGAACTCGACCGGCGGAATCATGCTCGTCGACGAGCTCATCGAACCGCCCACGGACTGAGGGGGAGTGGTCAGCTCGCCCAATCGATGAGGATGAGCCCCTGGCGGGTGTCGGCGAACTTCACCCAACCGTCCCCGAACAGGTAGGTCATGCCGTAGCCGTCTTCGTCGGTGCCCATGGCGAACTGCGGGTTCTCGGTGATGTAGACGCCGTCGGGGCCGTCCTCACGAGTCCAGCCTTCGCCGAGCAGCGACGACTGCGCGGTGGTCGCGTCTTCGGCGCTGATCTCCGACCATCCATAGAGCTGACCATGGTCTGATGCGACCGTGTAATCGGCCCAGAAGCACAGCAGCCCGTCGGCGAGCGTCACACCGCCCACGACGAACTCCTTCTCCTCGAACGTCCACCCCTGGTCGGTGAGCACCTGCACGGTGCCGGCCGACACGATCGTGTCGCAGGTCGGCTCGACGGCGGGCGCGGGAGTCTGCGTCGCCACGGGCTCGGCGGAGGCCGTCGGCGATGG
>NZ_JAGGPD010000498.1 GCF_018613995.1 Microbacterium sp. ISL-103
TGTTCGAGCTCGGCATCGAGTCCCAGGGCGGACGAGTTGTTCATCGCGAGCGCGAGACTGTCGGGCGCGAAGTCCTCGACGAGGGCGGAGAGGATGCGCCTGACCTCCCTGCCGTCGCGATCCTCGGGCACCGCGACCAGGTCGTCGACTGCGCGACCGATACGGTCATCGAGCCCGGACCACAGCACGTCGCTCTTCGACGAGAAGTAGTTGAAGAAGCTGGATCGACTCACCCCGGCGCGCTGCGTGATGTCGGCCACCGAGGTCGAGGCGTAGCCGCGCCCGAGGAAGAGTTCGCAGGCAGCCTCCGCGAGGGGCTCGCGGGAGGAGGCCTTCGGGCGCCCCGCTCGGCTCGCACTGGTCATACCCACACGGTACCGCGCGTCGCTGCAGTGCACCCGACTCCGTGCGGAGGGGTATTCTTAGACGCAATCCATTTATTGACTGAGAGCGACATCACATGCTCGACATCCTGACCCCGGGCTTCGCACCGGAGTACGTTCCCTACACCGTCGGGTGGGACCTGCAGCGCCGAGTCCACGCCGATGTGGTCGACGGCACACGCCCCGACACCCTGATCCTCCTCGAGCACGAGGCGGTCTACACCGCCGGCAAGCGGACGGAGTCCCACGAACGGCCACAGGACGGCACACCGGTGGTCGACGTCGACCGCGGAGGCAAGATCACCTGGCACGGACCAGGGCNNGGCTCGAGCGCATCCTGATCGATGTGCTGGCCCCTCTTGGCGTCGACGGCTACCAGGTCGAGGGTCGCAGCGGCGTGTGGGTTCGCCGCCCGCTCTCCGAAGACAAGGTCGCGGCGATCGGCGTCCGCGTACAGCAGGGCGTCACGATGCACGGCTTCGCCATCAACTGCGACAACAGCCTGGCAGGGTTCCGGGGGATCATCCCGTGCGGGATCACCGACGCCGGCGTCACGACGATGAGCGAGGTCACCGGAGCGGACGTCTCTCCGCTCGACATCGTCGATTCCGTATCCGCCGCCTTCCTCGCCGAGTACTCGGCAGTCGACCGTCCAGGAGCATACGCATGACCGCAGCACCCGAGGGCCGGAAGCTTCTCCGTCTCGAGATCCGCAACGCCGAGACTCCCATCGAGCGCAAGCCCGAGTGGATCAAGACGAAGGCGAAGATGGGGCCGGAGTACACCGCGCTGCACTCCCTCGTGAAGAGCGAGGATCTTCACACGGTGTGCCAGGAGGCCGGTTGCCCCAACATCTTCGAATGCTGGGAGGATCGCGAGGCGACGTTCCTCATCGGCGGCTCGCAGTGCACCCGCCGCTGCGACTTCTGTCAGATCGACACGGGCAAGCCCGATGCCTACGACACGGACGAGCCTCGCCGCGTCGCGGAGAGCGTCGTGCGCATGAACCTGCGCTATGCGACGGTGACGAGCGTCGCGCGCGACGATCTTCCCGACACCGGCGCCTGGCTCAATGCCGAGACCGTGCGGAAGATCCACGAGCTCAACCCGAACACGGGCGTCGAACTGCTCGCCAACGAGCACAACGCGGATCCGGCGTTCCTCGGTCAGATCTTCGATGCCCGCCCCGAGGTGTTCGCCCACAACGTCGAGACGGTGCCGCGCATCTTCAAGCGCATCCGCCCCGCCTTCCGCTACGAGCGCTCGCTCGACGTGATCACGCAGGCCAGGGATGCCGGGCTCATCACCAAGTCCAATCTGATCCTCGGCATGGGCGAGGAGCCGGAAGAAGTCGTGCAGGCGCTGAACGACCTGCACGACGCAGGATGCGACATCATCACCATCACCCAGTACCTTCGGCCGACGCCCCGCCATCTGCCGGTGGCGCGGTGGGTGAAGCCTGCGGAGTTCGTCGAGTTCAAGGAGGAAGCAGAGCGGATCGGCTTCCTCGGTGTGCTGGCAGGGCCTCTGGTGCGCTCGTCGTACCGGGCGGGTCGCCTGTGGGCGCAGTCGATGGCGTCGAAGGGACGGCAGATCCCGCCGCACCTCGCGCACATCGCGGAGAGCGCCGATCTCGGCTTCGCTCAGGCGGTCTGAGTTACCTCAGACGCGGCGGAAGACCCGTCAGTCTGCGCTCATCACCGACTGCACGCTGCCGTCCGAACCGAGGTTCACGAGCAGCACGTCGTCGGTGGTGGTCGCGTCGAGGGCATACTCCAGAACCGCGAAAGGCTCGGAGCCACCGTGCTCGTCGGCGAGGATCGTCATGCTCATCAGGCGAAGCGAGCGGATGATGTCGACTGCGGCATCTCCGCTCACATCGACCAGGACGTCTTCGAGTTCGTCCCCATAGGCTTCCTGCTGCTGCAGGATGTACTCGGTCACCTCGCTCGTGCGGTCATCGACCTCGGCGAGCATGCCGCGGCGCGAGGTGTCATCGACGCTCTCGAGGCCGGCGATGAGCGATGCTGCGATGTCGAGCGCGTCCGCGGAGACATCGTCCTGGTCGGGAGCGGTGAGATCGACGGTGACGCTCTGGTCACCGAGCTCCACCGTCTCAGACCAGAAGATCGAGCCGTCCGGCCCCGAGGACAGGAGTCCGAAGTAGTCGTGTTCGATCGCCATAACGCTATGAAACCAGCCTCGTGCTCGCGGCGGTAGTCCCGTCGTCAGCCGACGAGCGACTGGACGAAGACATGGGGGGTGAATCCGGTCAGGTCATCGATGCCCTCGCCCTGCCCGAGGAGCTTGACGGGGATGCCGGTGCGCTCCTGCACAGCGAGGACGAAGCCGGCCTTGGCGGAGCCGTCGAGCTTGGTCAGGACGAGACCTGTGACGCCCGCGTGCTCGAGGAACGCCTCGGCCTGCATCACGCCGTTCTGACCCGTGGTGGCGTCGAGGACGAGCAGCACCTCACTGATGGGAGCCTGCTTCTCGATGACCCGACGGATCTTCCCGAGCTCGTCCATCAGTCCGCCCTTGGTGTGCAGGCGACCGGCCGTGTCGATGATCGCGATCTCGATGCCCTCGCGCTGAGCGAACTCGATCGTCTGATACGCGACGGATGCCGGATCCTGACCCTCGTGCTGGGGGCGCACGATGGCCGCTCCCCCGCGCTGAGCCCAGGTGGCGAGCTGGTCGACCGCTGCCGCACGGAAGGTGTCGGCGGCGCCGACGACGACGCTGCGCTGGAATCCGCGGAGGAATTTCGTGAACTTCCCGATGGTCGTGGTCTTGCCGACGCCGTTGACCCCGACGACGAGCACGACGGCAGGACGCTCGGTCAGCTTGAGCGTCGTGTCGAACTTCGCGAAGTGCTCCTCGAGGGTCTCGCGCAGCATCCGCTGGAGATCCTGAGGGTCTGTCGTGCGGTATCGCTCGACCTTCTCACGCAGCTCTTCGACGACCCGCTCGCTGATGTCGGGACCGAAGTCCGCGGTGATGAGAGCTGTCTCGAGGTCTTCCCACGTCGTCTCATCGATCGTGGGCTTGACGAACATCCCGCGCAGAGCACGAGTGAGGGACCAGGACTTCTCCGCCATGACTCCAGCCTACGGGTAGCATCCGCGCCTTCCTGAGCCGACACCTACGCTCAGAGCACAACTGCGGACATCGAGTGCTCCATGCCGCATCCCGAGCCATGCGCGGGGCGCGGCGGCGATCAGGTACGAAGCCGTGCCCGGATCGTCGTGTGAGAGGACTCAGCCGGCCGCCGCGGCACGGTCGCCCACACGCTGGCCGACGACCGCCGACACGCCGTCCTGACGCATCGAGACGCCGTACAGGGCGTCTGCGATCTCCATCGTGCGCTTCTGATGCGTGATGATCAGCAGCTGGGAGCTCTCGCGGAGCTGCTCGAAGACGGTGAGCAGGCGCCCCAGGTTCGCGTCGTCGAGCGCGGCCTCGACCTCATCGAGAATGTAGAACGGGCTCGGACGAGCCTTGAAGATCGCCACCAGCAGAGCGACTGCTGCGAGAGAGCGTTCGCCGCCCGAGAGCAGCGAAAGTCGCTCGATCTTCTTGCCCACGGGGCGCACCGACACCTCGATGCCCGTGGTGAGCATGTTGTCGGGATCCGTGAGTGAGATGCTCCCGGTACCGCCGGGGAAGAGAAGCGGGAACACCTCGCCGAAGGCGGTCCTGGTGTCTTCGAACGCGCTCGCGAAGATCGTCTGCATGCGCTCATCGAGGTCGGCGATGATCGTCAGCAGGTCCTGCCGCGTCTGCGTGAGGTCGGCGAGCTGCTCGGTGAGGAATGCGTGGCGCTGCTCGAGCGCCGCGAACTCCTCGAGGGCCAGCGGGTTCACCCGGCCCAGCTGAGCGAGCTTGCGCTCGGCCTCCGCCAGACGGCGCTGCTGGATACGGCGATCGAAGGGGATCGCCGTATCATCCACGAGCTCCCCGTCTTCGGGCTCGCTCAGCGGGTCCCGAGGGACGAGCTGATCGGGCCCATATTCCGCAACGAGAATATCTTCGTCGAGAGCAAGCTCCGACGCGACTCTCTCGAGCAGGCTGTTCAGATGCAGCTTCTTCTCGTGGATCTGCAGCTCGAGGCCGTGAACACTCTCGGTGAGGCCGGCGAGACGTTCTCGAAGCGAAGTCTCCTGCGCTCGCAGACCGGTGAGCTCCTCGTTCTGCGCGGAGCGCGCCGACTCCGCCTCGGCGAGCACGACGCGCGCCTCGGTGACCGACCGGTCGATCGAGTCCAGGATGCGGGGAAGCTCGGCGGCGACGCCGGATGCCGCCTCCCGCTGCGCGCGCCGGATGACCGCTCGGCGGGCCGCCTCCGCCGCGGCATCTCGCTCCTGCTCGCGCTGGCGCTCGAGGCTGAGCACCCGCGACTGCGCGGCACGAACGCGCTCGCGCAGTGTCTCGATCTCCAGACGCGCCCGAACCTCACCCTCGCGGGCGAGTTCGAGTGCCTCCAGCAGTCCGTCACGCGCCGAGGCGTCGAGCACGGGGCGCGGCGCGGACACAGCTGCGTCCAGTTCGGCCTTCGCTGCCTCTGCCTTCGTCTCCGCGTCCTCCACCGCACTCTGCGCCTGAGCGAGACCTGCCTCGAGCCGCTCGCACTCGGCGACCGCCGACTCGTGGGTGACGGTGATGCGGTTCACCTGCTCGGCGTGGCTCGCGAGTGCAGCGTCGTGCTCTCGCAGCGCCCGGAGCGCGTCCTTCGCCTGGCGACGCGATGTCTCGACTGCTTCGTTCGCGTCTTCCCGCGCCTCCCGCAGCGAATCGACGATGACCTGCACCTCTGCGAGACGTTCGTCGGCCGCGTCACGCTCGGCAGCGAGTTCGAGGCGCGATCGCTCTCCTCCGGAACCGGTGCGAAGGGTCTGGGCCGTGACGACGTCGCCGCCGGTGGTGACGATGGTAGTCGTCATGTCGCCCGTGGCGTCGAGTGCGGCCCTCGCGTTGCGAGCGGCATCGAGGCCCTCGGCGATCACGACGTGCGACAGGATGCCGAGTACACCCTCCGGCGCCGTGACCGTGTCGACGGCCGGTGTCACACCCTCGAGCGCCGGCAGCTCGATCGACGGGCGGATGGCGTCCGCGACGACGAAGTCGACCACTCCCCTGCGCTGTTCGGCGGCGTCGGCGGCGAGGGTGAACGCATCGGCTGATCGCTCGACGAGCACTCCTTCGGCGAGGGGGCCGAGAACGGCGGCGATCGCGGCCTCGAAGCCGGCCCTGACCTGCACCGAGTCGCCGACCAAGCCACGAATCCCTGCCCCGCCGCCCTTGACGATCTCGGCAGCTCCCCCCGAGACAGCCAGGGCGCTCCCGAGCGCCGCGGACTTCGCAGTCAGAGCGTCGACCTCGCGCTCTGCCGCGTGCAGACGCTCGCGCAGGGTCTCGCGCTCGGCCTCAGCGGCTGTGGCGGCGCGTTGCGCGCTCTCGTACGCGGCGGAGTGTTCTGCGGCCGTGCCCTCCGGG
>NZ_JAGGPD010000499.1 GCF_018613995.1 Microbacterium sp. ISL-103
GGCAGAGAAGGAGCAGGCAGGTCGTGCCGCGTGGGCCTCTCCTCACATCACTGAGGTCGAGAACAACGTGAGAGTCCAGTCAGATTGATGACGAGAGCGTTCGCTGGAGCGGAAAGTAGGATCCCATGCCGGAGAGCATCCTGGTCGGCGTCGTCGACACTCACGCTTCGCGTGAGGCGGTCGAGTGGGCGGCACGACGCGCATATGACCGCAGTGGCAGACTCACCCTCATCTCGATCGTCGGTGGTGCTGTAGGTGCGGTCGGGGAGGGGGAGATGCTCCGGGAGGCTCTCGCGTTGACGGCGGCGATGCTTGCGCGTGAGGCGACTCGGCTGCAGTCACGGGGACTGACCGTCGACACGCGTGTGGGGCGGGGCGATCCGGTCGGCGAACTCATCGAGGCCTCGATAGTCTGCGATCTCCTCGTCATCGGAAGCGACCACCGTGGTCCGTCGAAAGGGGACCGACGCGGTCTGCACGGTGTCCGCATAGCGGCGGGCGCTCATAGCCCGGTCGCGGTGGTGCCCGACATCGATCTCACTCACCGAAGTGGAGTTGTCGTGGGCATCGACGGATCGGCTGATTCCGAGCGAGCAATATCGTTCGCTGCCGAGGAGGCTGACAGAGCTGGCGACGTCCTCACGGCTGTGACGACATGGACGACCGTTCCGCTGCCTGTGGGGATGCACGGTTACCCGTCGACCTACCTGTCAGGGATGCAGCAGGCGGCAGAAGAGACACTCGCCATTGCGCTGGCGGGGAACGGGCAACAGTATCCGGATCTCGTCGTGCATCGCGTGGTGGAGAGGGGCACTCCGGGACGGACGATNNCACGGGCGCGGGGCGATCGCTCGTTTTCTTCTCGGATCCACCAGCGAGGAAGTCCTCTCCCGGCTCGCGACCGCCACCGTCGTGGTGCGCTAAGCGAGATCCCGCGGGCCCCGCAACGCCCGCAATGCGTAGAGGATCGTGGCCAGATCCACCAACTCCTGCGTGACCGCGCCAGCGACTGCGGGGATGATTCCGGTCATCGCCACGATCATGAGCGCGAGACTCAGCCCGATGCCGATCCAGATCGCCGTGAGGGCGACCCGCAGCGTGTGACGGCCGATGGATACGGCGTCCACGACCTTCGACAGCGAATCCACCAGGATCACGATGTCGGCGGCATCGCCGGCCGCCGTCGCGCCCTTCGCGCCCATCGCCACGCCGATGTCGGCGGCGGCCAACACAGGGGCATCGTTGACTCCGTCGCCGATCATCATCACCGGGCGTGGCTGCAGGTCTTGCGCGAGCCGTACTTTCTCGGGCGGGAGGAGTTCCGCGTGAATGTCGTCGACACCGATTCGATGTCCCACGGATTCCGCCGTCGACCGGACGTCGCCGGTCAGCATGATGATCCGTTCGATGCCGTGACTCCGGAGCCAGGACACCACGGACGCGGCTTCGGGGCGCGCGTCATCGGCAAGTACCAGAACGCCGGCGAATCGTCCGTCCACGGCGACGTATGCGGCGGCTTCGCCGACGTCGAGCGCGGCCCTGGGAGTATCGGGGGCGATAGCGATGACGTAGGCGGGTTTGCCGACAGTCACGGTGCGCCCATCGATCGTCGCCACCACACCGTTGGTCGCTTCCTCACGTGCGGCGCTGGCGGTGCGCAGCGCCAGGCCCCGATCCTCCGCAGCGCGACGGATACCGTCGGCGAGAACATGTGATGAGTACTCCTCTGCCGAGGCGGCGAGCATCAGGAGCTCATCCGCATCGAAGCCTTCGGCTGGTCGGACTTTGATGAGTCGTGGGCGACCCTGGGTGAGGGTTCCCGTCTTGTCGAAGGCGGCGGAACGCACGCGGGCGATCTGCTCGATGACGGCGCCGCCCTTCATGATCACGCCGGCCTTCGCGGCACGGGAGAGCCCGCCGAGGAAGGCGACCGGGGCGGCGATCAGGAGTGGACAGGGCGTTGCCAGGACCAGGACCTCTGCGAACCGCGTCGGATCACTCGACAACGCCCATGCGGTCCCGGCCAGCACGAGCGAGACTGCGGTGAACGGGATAGCGAATCGGTCGGCCAGCCTCACCACCGGCGCATGGGAGTCTTCCGCTGCACGCACGAGAGCGACGATCTGTTGGTACTGGCTGTCCTCGCTGGTCCGCACTGCTCGAATCCGCACCGCCCGGCTTCCATTGATCGCCCCGGACAGCACCTCTCCGCCCATCTCGCGGGTGACCGGCATACTCTCGCCCGTCAACGACGACTCGTCGAATGATCCGGTCTCCGTGAGAAGAGACCCGTCGACCGGCACGATCTCAGAAGGGCGGATGAGAAGCACATCCCCGATCTTGACCTCGTCGACGGGAACGTCACGGATGGCTTCGCCGGCGTCCGCGTCGGCCCACTCCAGGACGTGCGCGGTGCGAGGCGAGCGGTCCAGAAGTGCGGAGAGGTCGCGCTTTGCGCGTCGTCCGGCGAAATCCTCCAGCGCCTCGCCCCCCGACAGCATCAACACGATGATCAGCGACGCTACGTACTCACCGACCGCCAACGTGGCGATCATCGCCACGAGCGCCAGTATGTCGAGACCGACGTGCCCTCGGAGCACATCCCGCACCATTCTCACCAGTGTCCAGCTGATGAAGGCGGCCACGTAGATCGTCGCCGCCCAACGACCGGTGTTCTCGGCTCCCGCCACGAGCGCCGTGATGACTCCGACGAAGACGAGAACCGTGAGAGTGATGATCGGGTACCGCAACAGGACGGGCCTCAAGGGTTCAGGTCTCGTCCGAAGATGACGGAGAGGACTCGCTGTCGGTCGTCTTCTTCGTGTGCACGATGAGGACGGGGCAGTGGGCGTGTTCCGCGCAGGCAGCGCTGACTGATCCCAGGAGGAGCCCGACGAAGCCGCCGTGCCCGCGGCTGCCGAGGACCAGCATCGATGCCGAGTTGCTGAGGCCGATCAGGGTTCGCGCGGCCGACCCGAGCAGGACTTCGCTGGTGAGGTCGCGTGGTGGGTTGCCAGCGAATGCTCCCTGGAGCGATTCGTCCAGAGCTTCGCGGGCGAACTCAGCGGGTGACCACTCGATAGCCAAGTATGGATCGATCGGGGGAGCCGTCCAGGTCGTGACGACATGCAGAGGCTCCTTCAGCGCTTTCCCCAGACGTGCTGCGTAACGGAGGGCGTCGATAGAGGAATCGGATCCGTCCACGCCGACGACGATGTGGTGTGAGTGTGTGTTCGACATAGCTTCACGATCCTGCTTTTGGGTTCAGGCCACTGGGCCAAAGGTCACACGGAACGTCGGAACCTTCGCCGTTGAGGTTCACGGCGCGCTCTGCGCCTCAAGATCGAAGACCCTGCCGCGAACCTCAGATGCATCGATCCGTACCCAGCGGTCTTTCTCTTCCGGGGCCCATGGGTGCACACCCAGTCGTTCTGCCGCGAGCACGTCGGCGTCGCGATCGAATTCCTGGGCTGTCCCCTTCACCACCACGCTGAAGGCTTCGTGCTCGTCGTAGCCGTCGATCTCGAAGGCGACGGCCGCGCGGATGGTCAGCTCGAGCAACTTCGTACCTGCCGAGGTTCGAAAGAAGATCGTTCGATCGTCGGTCTTGTGGTTGATCGGGAAGATGTCGATCACTCCGGCCGCACCGCAGGCGATCCGTCCGTACGGGGCTCGGGCGAGACGTTCCCAGCACTCGTCCTCGGTCAGCTGTCGTGTCGGCGAGCGTTCGATCTCAGTCATGATTCTCCCGTCCTGAGAGGTTCCTGTCTCGCTCTCATGGTGCACGGGGGACTCAGCGAGCCGGGGGACCAAGGTCCTGTCATCGCGTGGGCTGCATCGGCATGGGCGAGGGACCTTCGGCTCTATCCCGCGACCGTCCCCGGGCAAGACTGCGTGCATGGACGCATCTCGGACTTCATCTCCCGCGCAGACCGAGATCGCGGTCGACATCGCGCCCACATCCTCTTGGCCCCGAGGAGCCGGAAACCCTCCTGCGGCGTCGACTCTAGAGGTTCTGAACGCCTGGTGGCGGGCGGCGAACTACCTCTCGGTGGGGCAGATCTACCTTCTCGACAACCCGCTACTCCGCGAGCCTCTCAGACCCGACCACATCAAGCCTCGACTTCTCGGACACTGGGGAACGACCCCGGGGCTGAACTTCATCTACGCCCACCTCAACCGAGTGATCCGGGAACGCTCTCTCCACACGATCTACATCGCCGGGCCAGGACACGGGGGACCGGGGATGGTCGCGAACGCCTACTTGGACGGCACGTACAGCGAGGTCTACAACAGCATCGACCACTCCGAGGACGGACTGCGCAGTCTCTTCCGCCAGTTCTCGTTCCCCGGAGGGATCCCGAGCCATGTGGAGCCGGAGACACCCGGGTCGATTCACGAGGGTGGGGAACTGGGCTATTCCCTCTCTCACGCGTACGGCGCCGCGTTCGATAACCCCGACCTCCTCGTCGCTGCAGTCGTCGGAGACGGCGAGGCGGAGACGGGGCCGCTGGCGACGAGCTGGCACGGGAACAAGTTCCTCGATCCGCTGCACGACGGCGTCGTTCTGCCGATTCTTCACCTGAACGGGTACAAGATCGCCAACCCGACAGTGCTCGCACGTATCCCCGAGAAGGAGCTGCTCTCCCTCATGCGTGGGTACGGGCACATTCCGTATCTCGTCTCCGGCGGGTTCGATGGCGAGGACCCGATGGACGTGCATCGACGTTTCGCGATCGTGCTGGATGACGTCCTCGACCACATCGCACAGATCAAAGCGGATGCCGCGGCCGGCGTTCTCCGCACCCGGCCGGCAGGGCCGATGACCATACTGCGCACGCCGAAAGGATGGACATGTCCGAACGAGATCGACGGGCATCCGGCGGAGAACAACTGGCGTTCACACCAGGTGCCGCTGCGTGATGCGCGCGATACGGAAGCGCACACAGAGCTGCTTCACTCGTGGCTGCTGTCGTACCGGCCGGAAGAGCTCTTCGATCAGAACGGTGCCGTCGCCGAGTGGGTGACGGCGCTGGCTCCCGACGGAGAGCTCCGTATGAGTGCGAACCCGGTGGCCAACGGCGGGCTGCTGAGGAAAGAACTGCGACTCCCGGACTTCCGCGACTACGCCGTCGACGTGCCCAGCCCCGGTGCCACGGTGACCGAGGCCACCCGCGTCCTCGGAGGCTGGCTTCGTGACGTGATCACGGCCAACCCCGAGAACTTCCGCATCTTCGGTCCCGACGAGACGGCATCCAATCGACTTGATGCCGTCTTCGAGGTGACAGACAAACAGTGGAACGCGGAGTCGCTGCCGATGGAGGCCGACAATCATCTGTCGCACACCGGCAGGGGGGTGGAGATGCTCAGTGAGCATCAGTGTCTGGGCTGGATCGAGGCGTACTTGCTAACGGGGCGCCCCGGCGTCCTCAACTCG
>NZ_JAGGPD010000500.1 GCF_018613995.1 Microbacterium sp. ISL-103
GGGGCCGGCCCCGCATGCTCGGGCCTGGGCACGGGCATGTCGGTGGACATCGACCGGATGCTCGGCGACGAGGAGCTCTCCATCCGCGAGGGCGCGATCATCCCCTGGACCACACAGGGCAAGGGGCTGTTCCAGTACTACGAGCGACTGCTCGAGGGGCTGGCTGACGACCTCAAGTTCTCGCTCGACACACCCTGGCAAGACCTGAGGGTCGATGTGCAGGATGCGATCCTGCGCGGTGACAACTACAAGGTCACCGTCAAGTTCAAGAACCGCTACGGGCGTGAGATGCGCTACGCGTCGGGCTTCGAGGGAGTGGTGCCCTACATCGAGCGTCAGTACGCTCAGGCCGAGTCCGACACGCAGCGTTCGCGCTGGGGCGAGTACCTCCGCGAGGTTCCGTGCCCGGTGTGCGACGGCAATCGCCTCAAGCCCGAAGTGCTCGCGGTGCAGGTGCACGGCCACTCGATCGCCGAGGTGTCGCACCTCAGCCTGGCCGACGCACGCTCGTTCATGGAGACCCTCAGCCTCACCGACCGCGAGGCCAAGATCGCCGCGCAGGTGCTGCGCGAGATACGGCTCCGCCTCGACTTCCTGCTGCAGGTCGGTCTCTCGTACCTGAACCTCAGCCGGTCCGCCGGATCGCTCTCGGGCGGTGAGGCTCAGCGCATCCGCCTGGCCACGCAGATCGGCTCGGGCCTCACGGGAGTCCTCTACGTGCTCGACGAGCCGTCGATCGGACTGCACCAGCGCGACAACCGTCGTCTCATCGACACACTGCTGAAGCTTCGCGACCTGGGGAACACGCTCATCGTCGTCGAGCACGACGAAGAGACGATCGAGGCGGCCGACTGGGTCGTCGACATCGGTCCCGGTGCCGGCGTGAACGGCGGCGAGGTCGTGCACTCAGGGCCCTACTCCGCCCTGCTCAGCGAGCCGGCCTCGATGACGGGGGAGTACCTCTCGGGTGCTCGCGAGATCCCGACACCGACCAAGCGACGCAAGCTCGACAAGAAGCGCATGCTCAGCGTGGTCGGCGCCCGTGAGAACAACCTCAAGAACGTCAGCGTCAACTTCCCGCTCGGTGTGCTGACGGCGGTCACCGGAGTGTCCGGTTCGGGCAAGTCGTCGCTGGTCAACGACATCCTCTACCAGGTGCTCGCATCGCGGCTCAACGGAGCACGCACCGTGCCGGGCAAGCACACTCGCGTCTCGGGCCTCGACAACCTCGACAAGGTCGTGCACGTCGACCAGGCGCCGATCGGTCGAACCCCGCGATCGAACCCGGCGACGTACACCGGCGTGTTCGACAGGATCCGCTCGCTGTTCAGCGAGACTCCCGAGGCGAAGGTGCGCGGCTACCAGCCGGGCCGCTTCAGCTTCAACGTCAAGGGCGGTCGCTGCGAGGCGTGCTCCGGTGACGGCACGATCAAGATCGAGATGAACTTCCTCCCCGACGTCTACGTCGATTGCGAGGTCTGCCACGGCAAGCGCTACAACCGCGACACCCTCGCCGTGCACTACAAGGGAAAGAACATCGCCGAGGTCCTCGAGATGCCGATCGCCGAGGCTGCGGAGTTCTTCGAGCCCATCCAGGCGATCCACCGCTACATGAAGACGCTCGTCGACGTGGGGCTCGGATATGTGCGCCTCGGTCAGTCGGCCACCACCCTGTCGGGTGGCGAGGCGCAGCGCGTCAAGCTCGCCACAGAACTGCAGCGGCGCAGCAACGGCCGCAGCGTCTACGTGCTCGACGAGCCGACCACGGGTCTGCACTTCGAAGACGTCCGCAAGCTCCTCGAGGTGCTCAACGGCCTCGTCGACAAGGGCAACACGGTGATCGTCATCGAGCACAACCTCGACGTGATCAAGTCGGCGGACTGGGTCATCGACCTCGGGCCCGAGGGCGGTTCCGGTGGCGGCGAGATCCTGGCGACAGGCACTCCCGAGCAGATCGCGCGCGTCGAGGACAGCCACACAGGCCAGTTCCTCGCCGAGATCCTGGGTGAGGGGCGCTCCGCGCGGAAGGCCAGCTGATGGCCGACGTGCTTTCGTACAAGCCGAGGGCCGGCGAGATACCGACGAACCCCGGCGTGTACCGTTTCCGGGATGCCGACGGGCGCGTGCTGTATGTGGGCAAGGCGAAGAACCTTCGACAGCGTCTGTCGAACTACTTCGCCCCACTGCGGACGCTGCACGAACGAACCCGTCGCATGGTGACGACAGCCTCGTCGGTCGAGTGGACCGTGGTCTCGACGGACGTCGACTCCCTGCAGCTCGAGTACATGTGGATCAAGGAATTCGATCCTCCTTTCAACGTCCGCTACAAAGACGACAAGTCATATCCCTTCATGGCAGTCACCCTCGGAGACGAGGCGCCACGGGTGATCGTCACACGGAACCGCCAGATCCCCGGCGCACGATACTTCGGGCCTTACCCGAAGGTCTGGGCCGTGCACGAGACGATCGACCTGATGGTCAAGGCGTTCCCGATCCGCACCTGCAGCGACTCGAGCTACAAGCGGGCGATGGCGACGGGCAGGCCGTGCTTTCCCGGTCAGATCGGCAAGTGCGGCGGACCCTGCTCGATGACGGTCACGATCGAAGAGCACCGGGCGATGGTCGACGATTTCGTCGCGTTCATGGCCGGCGGCGACGAGCGCTTCACGCGTGAGCTGACCAAGCGGATGCTCGCGGCGTCCGCGGCCATGGACTATGAGGCCGCCGCGAAGTATCGCGACAAGCTCGGAGCGATCGAGGCCGTGCTCGGCAAGAGTGCGCTGGTGCTGGCGCCCGATGAGGATGCCGACCTCTTCGGCATCGCGGAAGACGAACTCGCTGCCGCGGTGCAGCACTTCGTGATCCGCGGTGGACGCGTTCGCGGAGTCCGCGCGATGACGATCGAGAAGGAGATCGACATCTCGACGGCCGATCTCGTCGACCAGGTGCTCCAGCGCGCCTACGGCGATGCACAGGATGTTCCGAGACGCATCCTCGTGCCGTCGCTGCCCGACGACGCCGCCGAACTCGAGCTCTGGCTGAGGGAACGGCGCGGCAAGAAGGTCGAGATCGCCGTCGCCCAGCGCGGCCAGCGTGCCGACCTCATGCGCACCGCGACCCTCAACGCGCAGCAGGCTCTCATCCGCTACAAGACCCGTCGCACGAGCGACTATGTCGCGAGGACTCAGGCGCTGACCGATCTTCAGGATGCGCTGGGCATGAGCGAGGCGCCCCTGCGCATCGAGTGCTTCGACATCTCGCACCTCGGCGGCACGAATGTCGTGGCGTCGATGGTGGTGTTCGAAGACGGACTCCCGCGCAAAGACCAGTACCGCTCCTTCAACATCCCCGAGACGACCGACGACACCGATTCGATGTATCAGGTGCTGCGGCGTCGTCTTGCGTATCTCGATCGACCCGACGAGGTCGACGAGCCGGCCCCGGCGCCGGTGTCCGGCGAGATCGGGGAAGACCTCGACACCCTCGGGCTCGAGGTCAAACGCAAACCGCGCTTCGCGTACCCCCCGCAGCTGCTGCTCGTCGACGGCGGGCAGCCGCAGGTCGAGGCGGCTGCACGCGCCCTCCGCGACGCGGGTCACACCGAGATCGCGGTATGCGGCATCGCCAAGCGGCTCGAGGAGATCTGGCTGCCCGGCGACGATTTCCCCGTCATCCTCCCGCGCACGAGCGAGTCGCTGTACCTGCTGCAGCGGCTCCGCGACGAGGCGCACCGCTTCGCGATCACGCATCAGCGCAAACGACGCCGCAACGACATCTCCTCGGTCCTCGCCGAGGTGCCGGGACTCGGCGCATCGCGCATCAAGGTGCTGCTCAAGCACTTCGGATCCGTCACGGCGCTCCGTGCCGCGGCGCCCGCGGAGATCGAAGAAGTCCAGGGCATCGGTCCCGTCCTCGCCCAGAACATCCACACGCATCTCTCCACTCGCTAGGCTGGTGCATGCGGGGGAGAAGGAGTAACCATGGCTGACGGGGACAAGGGCGAGTTCCTCATCGTCACGGGCATGTCGGGCGCTGGTCGCACGACGGTTGCCAACGCACTCGAGGACCTCGGCTGGTACGTCGTCGACAACCTCCCTCCGCAGATCCTGCGCCCGCTTCTGGATCTCACGGACATGGGTGGCAAGGCTCTGCCGAAGGTCGCTGCGGTCGTCGATGTCCGCGGGCGCAACCTGTTCGATGACTTCCCCGGTGTGGCGCGGGCCCTGCGGTCGCGCGGGTCCGTGCGCGTCCTCTTCCTCGACGCGTCCGATGATGTACTGGTGCGACGCTTCGAGTCCGTCCGCCGGCCGCATCCCCTGCAAGCCGACGGAACGCTTCTCGACGGCATCCGCGTGGAGCGTCAGAGGCTCGCGCCGATCCGCGAGGCCGCCGATCTCGTCATCGACACCTCGGCCCTGAACATCCATCAGCTGGCCACACAGGTGTCGGAGCTCTTCTCCGAAGAGGGCGCCGCGCGCCACCGTGTGACGCTGATGAGCTTCGGATTCAAGTACGGCCTTCCCACGGACGTCGACCTCGTGGCGGACATGAGGTTCCTCCCGAACCCGTTCTGGAACGAAGAGCTCCGCGGCCTCACGGGCAAGGACGAGCCGGTCAGGGATTACGTGCTCTCCCGCGAGGGGGCCGCCGAGTTCCTCGATGCGTACACGGCGGCGCTGACGCCTGTTCTCGAGGGCTATCAGCGCGAGAACAAGAGCCACTCGACGGTCGCGATCGGCTGCACGGGGGGCAAGCATCGTTCGGTCGCGATGGTCGAAGAGCTGGCCCGCCGGCTCGCGACGGTGCCGGGAGTCGCCGTCAACGTGCGTCACCGGGACCTCGGCAGGGAATAGCAAGAGCCTCCGTCAGAGTAGGCTGGAGGTTTGCGTCGCGATCCGGCGCGTGAGCGTAGAGGAGTGTCGTGGCACTAACGACCGACGTCAAGGCTGAGCTGGTCAGCATCCGTAATGCACCCCCGACGGTGCGCGTCGCGGAGGTCACATCGATCCTCCGGTTCGCCGGAGGTCTGCACTCCATCGCCGGACGGGTCGCCGTCGAGGCGGAGGTGGATGCCGAGATCCTCGCGCAGCGCGTCGCGCGCGACCTCGCCGAGATCTACGGAGTCCGACCGGAAATTGCGCAGGTGCAGTCGAGCACGGCGAACGATGGAGCCCGCTGGGCGGTCAGGGTCATCGCCTCAGGGGAGACCCTCGCTCGACAGACCGGTCTGCTCGACCAGCGTCGGCGCCCGGTCCGCGGACTTCCGAACCGCCTGACCACCGGATCCCGCGCCGAGGTCGCCGGCCTCTGGCGGGGAGCATTCCTCGCAGCAGGGACGCTGAGCGAACCCGGTCGATCGGCGATGCTCGAGGTCGCATGCCCGTCGTCCGAGGCCGCCATGGCGCTCGTCGGTGCCGCCCACCGCCTCGGAGTGGCCGCGAAGGCGCGCGAGGTGCGTGGCATGCCGCGCGTCGTCGTCCGCGAGGGCGAGGCCATCCGCACGATCCTCAGCGAGATGGGTGCGCAGAAGACCGCCGTCGCGTGGGAAGAGATGCGTCAGCGCCGCGAGGTGCGCGCCGGGGTCAACCGGCTCGTGAACTTCGACGATGCGAACCTGCGACGGTCCGCCCAGGCCGCCGTCGCCGCGTGCGCCCGTGTCGAACGTGCACTCGAGATCCTCGCCGACGAGGTGCCCGACCATCTGAAGGTGGCCGGAGAGCTTCGTCTCGCACACCGAGATGCGAGTCTCGACGAACTGGGCCATCACGCGGACCCGCCCATGACGAAGGACGCCGTCGCGGGTCGCATCCGCCGTCTTCTGGCGATGGCCGACAAGCGGGCGCAGCAGGAGGGCATCCCCGGCACCGAGGCCGCTGTGCCTGCGGGTCTCGACGTCTGACCCCACGACACACCACGAGCGAGGCGGCCCATCTCGGGGCCGCCTCGCTTCGTCATATGGAGGAAGGTTCCAGGGCGTCCG
>NZ_JAGGPD010000501.1 GCF_018613995.1 Microbacterium sp. ISL-103
CGTGAGCGCCGTGATGCGCGGGGTCGAGGAACGGGCCCTCGAGGTGCGAGCCGAGGATGTCGTGATCCGTCTCCATGAGGTCCGCGATGTCCGCGACCCGGCGCTCGAGCCCGTCGATCGGAGCGGTCACCAGCGAGACGACGGCCCGCGTCGCGCCGTGGCGCCGGGGCAGCGCCCGAGCCGCGCGGATCGCCTCCACCCCGTCGTCGAACGAGGCGCCGGCGCCGCCGTGCCCGTGGATGTCGATGAAGCCCGGGGTGAGGATCGCCCCGGGGCCGGCGACGGCCTGTGCGTCGACGACTTCATCGGCGGAGGCCCACGTGCGGCCGACGCCTCGGGCCGTGATGCGGCCGGACTCGACGCGCACCCAGGCATCCGGCACGACGACACCGTCGTCGACAAGAAGAGCCGAGTGGATGATGAGCGAGCCGCTCGGCGTGCAATCGGATGTCATCGCGTGCTCCAGGGAATCTCTTCTGCGGGGTGGAAATCGACCTGCCCAGACTTCCACAACGGTGCCAGGGTGCCGAGGCGCACGCGGAACGACTCCCAGTCGCGGCCGGGGCCGGTGCGCGCAGACCAGGCGATCTCCGCCTGCGCCGCGGCGCGGGGGAACACCAGCCGCTCGACGTCGCTCAGCGACCGGGTCGTCTCGCTCCACAGCGGGGCCTCGATGCCGAGGATCGCGCTGTCGGGCACATCGAGCACCGAGGTGGGCTCCCACTCGTAGGCGGTGCGGACGTCGATGATCGCCGCCCAGGTGAGACCGAGGGGGTAGTCGGCGGTGTACTTCATGTCGAGGTAGGCGACGTCGGCCGTCGACATGATCAGCGCGCCGCCGCGCTCGACGAAGTGCGCGGCCTCTGCGGCGTGCGAGCCCTCGGGAGTCGTCTTGCCCCAGTACTGGCCGATCGTGCCCTCGGCGATGTCTTTCGCGGCACCGACCTCGTGCCACGCCACGGGGATCTTGCCCTCCTCGAACACGATCGCCGTCGCGCGCTCGACGAAGTGGTCGAAATCGGCCTGCGGGGTGCCGAGGGATTCATCTCCGCCGATATGGATGTACGGGCCCGGCGTCATCTCGGCGAGCTCGCGCACGACGTCGCGCACGAACTCGTAGGTGCGCTCCTCGTGGATGCGGACGCTGGAGTGGCCGACGCCCCAGCCGAGGTACGGCTCGCCGGCGACGGGAAGCGGCTGGCCGAGGCGCTCCGATTCGGCGATCAGGCTGTCGTTCATGACCGGATCCTCGACGAGCTCGGGGTAGGCGACGCCGATGGCATGCGTGTGGCCGGGAAGGTCGATCTCGGGGATGACGACCATGTGGCGTGCGGCCGCATGCGCGACGATCTCGCGATAGTCGTCTTTGGAGTAGAAGCCTCCGGGGTCTCCGAGCGATGCGGTCGACGAAGCGAGTTCGGTGAGCTTCGGCCACGAGTCGATCTGGATCCGCCATCCCTGGTCATCGCTGAGATGCAGGTGCAGGTGGTTGAACTTCAGCGCGCTGGTGCTGTCGATGAACTTCTTGACCTCGTCGACGTCGAAGAAGTGGCGGGTGACGTCGAGCATGACGCCCCGGCGACCGAAGCGGGGCGCATCCGCGATCTCGGCGCGCACGAACCCCCAGCCTTCGTCGTCCTGACGCAGCAGCTGCAGCAGAGTCTGCACGCCGTAGAAGAGGCCGGCCTCGTCGGCGCCGACGAGCTCGACGGTGTCGGAGACGCTGAGGGTGTAGCCCTCCGGGGCGGCCACGGATGCATCGATCCGGAGGGAGATCTCGCTCGTCTGCTCGGCAGAGGAGGTGAGGTGGATGCCGCTGCGCCGCAGGACGGCGTCGATCAGCTGAGCCGCCGCAGGGGAGTCGCCGATGACTCTGGTGGTGACGGAGAGCGGCATCCGGCCATCGCCGGCGATGGCGGAAGCGGGCAGGGGGACGAGAGGCATGGAATGGGGAAGGACCATGAACAAAACCTACCCTGCGGACGGACGGCGGCACAGGGAAATCCGCTATGCTTTCACACGTCGCGACTGGCGTCTGGGTGGACTACCACCGGGGAGCGACTGACCACGGAATTCGACCGCGCGCCTGGGCCGATAGGTATACCCCTTTCGAATCCGTTGTCAGAGGAGCATGTCATGACCGATCGTTACTTCAACGCCCCGCTCGCCGAGGTCGATCCCGAGATCGCACAGGTTCTCGACCGCGAGCTCGCTCGCCAGCAGACGTTCCTCGAGATGATCGCATCCGAGAACTTCGTCCCCGTCTCGGTGCTGCAGGCGCAGGGTTCGGTGCTCACGAACAAGTACGCCGAGGGGTACCCCGGGCGCCGCTACTACGGTGGCTGCGAAGAGGTCGATGTCGCGGAAGAACTCGCCATCCAGCGTGCGAAGGACCTCTTCGGTTCGGAGTTCGCCAACGTCCAGCCGCACTCGGGTGCATCGGCCAACGCCGCAGTGCTGCACGCGATCGCCCGCCCCGGCGACACACTGCTCGGCCTCGCCCTCGACCAGGGCGGTCACCTGACCCACGGCATGAAGATCAACTTCTCGGGTCGTCTCTACGACATCGTCGCCTACGGCGTCGACCCCGAGACCTCGACGATCGACATGGACGAGGTGCGTCGCCTCGCGATCGAGCACAAGCCCAAGGTCATCATCGCCGGCTGGTCGGCCTACCCCCGCACCCTCGACTTCGCCGCGTTCCGCGCGATCGCCGACGAGGTCGGCGCCCTGCTCTGGGTCGATATGGCGCACTTCGCAGGTCTCGTCGCCGCGGGTCTGCACCCGAACCCGGTGCCGCACGCGCACGTCGTCTCGTCGACCGTGCACAAGACGATCGGCGGCCCTCGCTCGGGCTTCATCCTGACGAACGACGCCGACCTCGCGAAGAAGATCAACACGGCCGTGTTCCCGGGACAGCAGGGCGGACCCCTCATGCACGTGATCGCCGCCAAGGCGACCGCGTTCAAGCTCGCCGGCACCCCCGAGTTCAAGGAGCGCCAGGAGCGCACCCTGCGCGGAGCGGCGATCCTCGCCGATCGTCTCTCGCAGCAGGATGTGAAGGATGCCGGCATCGGGGTGCGCTCCGGCGGCACCGACGTGCACCTCGTGCTCGTCGACCTGCGAGACGCCGAGGTCGACGGCAAGCAGGCCGAAGACCTGCTGCACGACATCCACATCACCGTCAACCGCAACGCGGTGCCGAACGACCCGCGTCCGCCCATGGTGACATCGGGGCTGCGCATCGGCACGCCCGCGCTCGCGACCCGCGGTTTCGGCGACGCCGAGTTCACCGAGGTCGCCGACGTGATCGCTCTCGCGCTGCTGCCCGGCGCCGATGTCGAGGCGCTCCGTGCACGTGTCGACGCGCTCGCCGCAGCCTTCCCGCTCTACCCGGACCTGCAGCAGTGACCGCTGCGATCCTCGACGGCAAGACGGCGTCGGCCGCGATCAAGGCCGAGCTCACCGAGCGGGTCGCTGCGCTGAAGGCGAAGGGCGTGGTGCCCGGCATCGCGACCGTGCTCGTCGGCGCCGACCCGGCATCTCAGCTCTATGTCGGCATGAAGCACCGTCAGTCCGAGGGGATCGGGATGAACTCGATCCAGCGTGAGCTGCCGGCCGATGCCACGCAGGCCGATGTCGAGACGCTGATCGACGAGCTCAACGCCGACCCCGACTGCCACGGCTACATCGTGCAGCTGCCGCTGCCGAAGCACATCGACACCGATGCGATCCTCGAGCGGATCGACCCGGCGAAGGATGCCGACGGCCTGCACCCGACCAACCTCGGCCGGCTCGTGCTCAACGTCAACAAGCCGATCAACACACCGCTGCCGTGCACGCCGCGCGGTGTGA
>NZ_JAGGPD010000030.1 GCF_018613995.1 Microbacterium sp. ISL-103
GGGGTAGAGGAGGACGGCGAGCACGCCTTCGAGGATCAGAGCCGAGACGGCGACGGTGGGCAGCAGCTGGCCGACCTCGCCCAGACGCACGGTCTGGCGCTCGTTCACCACACCGCCGTGAGCGCGGAGGGGGTTCGTGTCGCCGGCCGCGAGGAGCTTGGCGCGCAGTCCGAGCCGCTTCGAGATCAGCATGCCCATGAGCGATGCGAGGGTGAGCACGCCGAGGGCGCCGATGTTGACGCCGATGAAGATCAGCACATGCCCGAACGGCGACCAGTGGGTGGCCATGTCGACGGTCGAGAGACCTGTGACGCAGATCGTGGAGACGGCGGTGAACAGCGCATCCGCGAGGGGCGTCACATCGCGCGTCGCAGAGGCGATCGGCAGTGAGAGCAGAACCGTGAAGACGAGGATCAGCAGGGCGAAGATGACGATCGCGAAGCGCGAGGGCGACGAGGTGATGAGGTGCTTGCCCCAGGAGGCCGCGTTCTGGAGCCGCTGTCGAGGCGACGACGCCGAAACGATGCCCGACATCGCGTCCCCCTTCGATCTTCCATCGCCGCGCGTCGCGGCTGCACGACGCGATTCGCCGAGCCTTCGTCATGGTACTCCGTGCCAGGGACCACTACCCTGATCACATGACGGACATCTTCGACGTGATCGCAGACGGTACGAGGCGAGACATCCTCCAGCTCCTCCTGCGTCGCACCACCGAAGGGGATGCCGGCACGAGCGTGAGCCACATCGTGTCCGATCTCGGCATCAGCCAGCCCACGGTCTCGAAGCACCTGAAGGTGCTGCGCGAGGCCGAGCTCGTCAGCGTGCGCGAAGACGGGCAGCGTCGTTTCTACAGCCTCGCCGTCGAACCGCTCGGAGCGGTGGATGACTGGCTCGTGCCGTTCCTCATGGATGCCTACGGCGACGACGCGCCCGACATCGACTACCCCGGACTCCCGCTGCCCGACGGCGCCGCCCACGCGGCCGAGGTCGTCGGGCGGGCAGCCGCATCCGCCAAGCATGTGGTGGCCAGCGCCCTCAAGCGCCTCGGCGCCTGAATCGCAGCGCCGCGCGAGCCTCGGCGCGGATGACGCCGACCGCAGACGCACGTCGCCCCTGACGACCCGGGGGGCTGGTCGTCAGGGGCGGTGCCGCGGGCCCCAGCCCGCGTGAACTCGGATGGTGCCATCGTGAGTCGTGCCGTCAGCCTCGCAGAGCAGCCTGAGCGGTTCCGGCAAACGTCCTATGTCTCCGCTGAGACGTCGCGGTGCGGGTTCGGCACTTTTCCGGGGCGCGCGTTCGTTACCGTCCCAGATCCTCATTGATCACACAGGCCACATGGGTTTACATGCGTCCCAGACAACCCATAGAGTGTGCACAATCGAGAAAGGGGTACGTGGGATGCCCGAGGTACCTGATGTCCGGTTCCTGACGGTGGCTGAGGTCGCCGAACTCATGCGCGTGTCGAAGATGACCGTGTATCGGATGGTGCACGCTGGGGAGCTGCCTGCCATCCGCTTCGGCCGCAGTTTCCGCGTGCCCGAGTCCGCAGTGGCCGAGGCGCTGCAGCGGCCCATCGCCGACGTGGGCTGATCGGGCGGAGGAGATCGTGGACGTCAGCACGTTCTACGCACTCTTCTCTACGACCTGCTTCACGCTCACGGGCCTGTGGTGGAACGTCGTCCGTGTTCGCACCGACTGGTCGGCGGATCCGGCCATGCGTCGGACGATCGGCGGCATCTACCTCTCCTTCCTTCTGCCCGCCCTGATGGGACTCTTCGCCCAGGTGGGCGGCACGGAGAACCCGATCCTCTGGCGGGCGCCCTTCGTGGTCATCGCCGTCGTCGGCGGAGTGTCGATGCTCCGACTCGTCTCACGCTCACGGCGTGACGGGACGACAGCCGCGGTGCGCTGGACTCAGGCGGGGACGATCGTCATCTACGGCGCGATCGCCGTGATCGGCGTCGCGCCGCAGGTCGCGGAGCCTGCCGGGCTCAAGCCGATCCAGGTCGAGGCGCTTCTTCTCATCGCTCTGGTCGCACTCGGACACGCCCTGGTGTGGCGGTTCCTTGTGACCGAAAACGTCGTCGAGTGACGGCGTGCAGCAGGAGCTCCACGGTTTGCTAGACTGATCCGAGGCATTTTCCGTGCCCGTACCCGGGTGTCCGTCACCGACGACACCCAGCCACTGACTTAGTGAGGTTTCCGTGGGTTCTGTCATCAAGAAGCGCCGCAAGCGCATGGCGAAGAAGAAGCACCGCAAGCTGCTTCGTAAGACTCGCCACCAGCGTCGCAACAAGAAGTAAGCGACCAGACACGAGCGCCTGTCTCCGGACGGGCGCTTTGTGTCTCTACCCCCGGTTTCCCATTCGTCGCAGGAGCATGCCATGAAGTCGATCACCGTCACCGAGCTCGCAGAGCGCTCGAACACCCCGCTCATCGACGTCCGCGAGGTGGACGAGTTCGCTCGGGGTCACGTTCCGGGTGCTGTCAACATCCCGATGTCCGAGATCGGCAACCGGCTCGAAGAGCTGCCGGCCGAGTCCTTCGACGTCATCTGCCAGGCAGGCGGACGTTCGGCGCGGGTCGTCGAAGCGCTCGAGGGCCGCGGCTATGACGCGACCAACGTCGAGGGCGGCACCGGCGAGTGGATCGCCAGCGGCCGCGAGGTCGAGGTGCCGTCGGCGTGACCACGCTGACCCTCATCGGCAAGCCCGACTGCCATCTGTGCGACGTCGCATCAGAGATCATCGACTCGGTCGTCGCCGATCTGCCTGATGCGGCCGCCGAGCGCATCGAGATCGTCGAGGCATCGATCCACGACGATCCGGCGCTCTACGAGCTGTGGTGGGAGAAGATCCCCGTCGTTCTGATCGACGGCGATCTGCACGCCCATTGGCGGCTGTCGGCCGACCGGTTGCGCGACGCACTCGAAGAGGCCGTCCAGAACGATGCCCTGAAGAAGGAAGTCCGATGATCCGCCACGTCGTCACCTGGAAGCTCGCCGAGCAAGACGCGGCGCAGCGTGCCGAGCAGGCCGCCGAGGTCGCCCGCCGCCTGAACGCGCTCGACGGAGTCGTGCCGCAGCTGCGTTCGATCTCCGCGGGTGCGAATGTCGCGTACCCCGAGGCGAACTGGGATGTGACGCTGGTCGCCGATTTCGATTCGATCGACGAGCTCGAGGCGTATCAGGTGCATCCGGCGCATGAAGAGGTCGTCGCATTCGTGCGTTCGGTCGTCGCCTCCCGGGTGGCCGTCGACTTCGAGGTGTGAGGCTCCGACCGCTGCCAGGACCCGAAGAGATGAGCGCGGGGAGACGGCGTGGGTGAGATCACCTGGCGCGATGTGAGCGTCGCGTGGGCGCATCCGTCTCGACTCCAGGGTTTCACCGCGGACGATCTCGTGGCGATGGGTCAGGCGCAGGTCGACCGGTTCCACCAGCTCAGCGGAGGCCGTGCTCAGGGCTTCCTCGCCGGCAGGGCCTTGATCCGCGACCGTGTCCGCCGCCTCACAGGCCTCGACGAGGTCGTGCTCGACAGCCGTTGCGACCGGTGCGGCGCTGCGCACGGCCGACCGACGACCGCCGGCGTCTCGATGAGCGTGAGCCACTCCGACGATCTCGTCGTGGTCGCCGTGAGGCCGGGCCGGGAGCCGGTGGGGGTCGATGTCGAAGCGCTGGCCTCGTCCGCCCGGGTCGACGAGGTGGCAGCGCTCTTCGCGAACGGGCTCGCGCCGGATCTCGCAGGATGGACCCGCATCGAGGCGGCTCTCAAGGCGGATGGGCGAGGCTTCGCGGTCGATCCGGATGCCGTGGTGCTGCATCCGCCCTCGCCGGATCCCCCTCCGCGGGTGTGGTCAGCTGTGCTCCCCGGGCGCGCTTCCACGATCGACGTCGTCACTCTCGCCGGTCCGCCAGGTCACGTGCTGAGCGTCGCGATCGGCTGAGGGGCGCCGCGGGCGTGATCTCGGTCCCGACGCCGACGCTGTCAGACGGTGCGGGGAAGAGCGGGCAGCGGGCGCTCGTCGATCCAGGTGCGCACGAGCGCACGGGCCGGACCGCCGGAGGTTTCCTCGACCAATCCGAGGAAGTCATCGCTCGTCACCGCGAGTCCCGCGAAACGGCTCGTCCATGCGCGGGTCAGGGTGAAGAAGACCTCGTCGCCGATCGTGAGGCGAAGTGCATGGAGTGCGAGGGCGCCGCGCTTGTAGACGCGATCATCGAACATGTCGCTCGCGCCCGGGTCTGAGAGCACGAGGTCCTGAGGGAGCGTGCGCAGGTGGGCGTGATGAGCCACGGCCTTCGCCTGCGTCGTCGGCCCACCGGAGGCCTCCGACCAGAGCCATTCCGCGTAGCAGGCGAACCCCTCGTTCAGCCAGATGTCCTGCCATCGGGCGACGCCGACGCTGTTGCCGAACCACTGGTGCGCGAGCTCATGAGCGATCAGCCGTTCGCTCCCGCCGATCCCGTCGACGTGGTTGGCGCCGAAGATCGCCATCCCCTGCGCCTCGAGGGGGATCTCGAGCACGTCGGGAGTGATCACGACCTTGTACGACTCGTAGGGATAGGGGCCGAACGCCTGCACGAACGTCGTCATCATCTCGGGGAGCGTGGCGAAGTCCGCGCGAACCCGCGCAGCGAGCGCCCGCGGGTGGAACAGGCGCCCGGGAGTCGCGCCGAGGGCGACTCTGTCGTCGTCGTACTGGCCGATCTGCACCGTCATCAGATAGGTGGCGGTCGGTACCGGCTGATCGAAGGTCCACCGCGTTCGACCACGCTGCATCGACCGCGTGGCGGCACCGCCGCTGACGACCGTGTACTCCGGGTCGGCGGTGAACTCCAGACGATAGGTCGCCTTGTCCGAGGGCACGTCGTTGCAGGGGAACCAGGTCGGGGCACCCGTCGGCTGCGAGGCGACCAGCACGACGTCGTCGAGCTCTTCCCACCCGAGGAGCCCCCACCGGGTGCGACGGGGCGAAGGGGCGCCGGAGTAGTCGACGGTGACGGTGAGCTCCTGACCGCTCTGCCGTTCGCCGCCGAAGAGCACCTTGAGGCGCCGATCGTCCTGCCGGAACGACGCGGACCTGTCGCCGCTCACCCGCACCTTGGTCGCCTTGAGGCCGACCAGATCGAGCGATATGTGCTTGGCCGACTCCTGCATCCGCACCGTGATCGTCGCGGTGCCCGTGAGGCGGTTCGTCGTCACCCGGTAGTCGATGACGAGGTCGTAGTGCACCACCCCGTAGCGTCGATCGCCGCTGTGCGGGGTGTACGGGTCGACGGTCATGCGTTCGTGGCCTGGTACGAGCGCACCTTGACCGCACGCCACGGGCCGATGGGGTTGCCGCTCCACCGACTGCCGACGGGCACGAACTCACCGCGCATCACCAGCGAGGCAGGCCCGACCGTGGCATCCGACCCGATGGTGGCTGCGGGCAGGATCACGCTGTGCGGACCCAGGGTCGCACCGTTCTCGAGGGTCACTGCATCGATGCTCATCACTCGATCATGGAACAGATGAGTCTGAACCACACATCCGCGGTTCACCGTGGCGCCGTCTCCGAGGGTGACCAGGTCGGGCTCGGGCAGCCAGTAGCTGTCGGTCCAGACGCCGCGCCCGATCTTCGCGCCGAGTGTGCGCAGCCAGATGGCGAGTGCCGGAGTGCCCGACGCGGAGTTGGCGAACCAGGGCGCGGCGACCATCTCGGTGAACGTGTCAGACACCTCCGTGCGCCAGACGAAGCTCGACCAGAGGGGGTGTTCGCCCGCCCGGATCGGACCCACGATCAGCCACTTGGCGGCGGTGGTGATCAGGGCGGCGAACGCACCCGCCGCGAGCATCACGGCGCTCGAGACGATGACTGCCCATCCGAGTCCCCAGGCATCGACCACAGCCGCGAGCGTGAGCATCACCCCGAGTCCGATCGCGCATGTCACGAACACCGGGACGATGCGGCACAGCTCCCACAGGGCCCGTGCGAGGCGGAGTCCTGCGCGTGGCCGGTACGTGCGCTCGAGATCGGAGTCGTTGACGACTCGGCGAAGCCGCGCGGCAGGCGAGCCCAACCACGACGAGCCCGCCTTCGCCTTCGGGGGAGCGACCGACAGCACGGCGACCAGTCCGTCGCGCGGCACGTTGTGCCCTCCCGCGGCCATGCCGGAGTTGCCGAGGAACGCGCGCTTGCCGATGCGCGCGGTGCCCAGTCGCATCCATCCGCCCTGCAGTTCGTAGGTCGCGACCATGGTGTCGTCGGCGAGGAACGCTCCGTCGGCGATGGTCGTGAGCTTCGGGATGAGCAGCACGGTCGATGCCTCGACGTCTCGGCCGACATCGGCGCCGAGAGCGCGGAGCCAGAGCGGGGTCGCGATGCTCGAGTACAGCGGGAAGAGGAACGTGCGGGCGGAGTCGAGCAGGCGCTCGGTCGTCCAGGCCTGCCAGGCGATGCGCGAGCGCACGGGGTAGACGCCCTCGGCGAGACCCGCTCCGAGCACGCGCACGAGAAT
>NZ_JAGGPD010000502.1 GCF_018613995.1 Microbacterium sp. ISL-103
CCGAGGCCGGGTTCATTCCCGGCATCCTCTTCTACATGGCGCACTGGTTCCCGGCGAGCCGGCGCGGCCGCGCCTGGGGCATCTTCTACATCGCGCTTGCGTCGTCCGGTCTGATCGGCGGACCCGTCTCCGGGTTCATCCTCAGCGGCATGGACGGCGTCTGGGGTCACGCGGGATGGCAGTGGCTGTTCGTGATCGAGGCGATCCCGACCGTGCTGCTCGGCATAGTCATCCTGTTCTGCCTGCAGGAGGACTACCGCACCGTCACGTGGCTCACCGAACCCGAGCGTGCGCGTCCCGGCAACCTGCCCGCGGCGGAGCGCGTCGACGAGGCCGCGACCCCGTTGCGCAAGGTCTTCACGAGCAAGCTGATCTGGTTGCTCACCGCCGTCTACTTCTCATACAACTTCGCGCTCTACGGCATCAGCTTCTGGCTGCCGACTCTGATCGGCGACCTCGGCATCACCGACACCGTGCAGGTCGGTTTCCTCAGCGCTCTGCCGAGCCTCGCCGCGATCGTGTCGATGGTGACGTTCGGGTTCCTGTCGGACCGTGCGGGCGAGCGACGCAAGTTCATCGCCGCGGCATTCCTGCTCAGCGCCACCGGATTCGCGATCTGCATCATCGCGGGCACCGATCCGGTCTGGGGCATCATCGGACTCTGCCTGGCGAACGCCGGAGCTCTGTCTATCCCCGCGATCTTCTGGAGCTTCCAGACGTCGATGCTCGCCGGAACCGCGCTCGCCGGAGGCATCGCGCTGATCAACTCGACCGGAAACCTCGCCGGCTTCGCGGCGCCGTACCTGATCGGCTTCGTGAAGGACACCACCGGAGTCGCGACGATCGCGCTGTACATCACGGGCGCCATCATGATCATCGGTGCGATCCTCACCATGACCGTGCGGCAGCATCGCGCGGTCAACAAGGCGGCGGATCTTCCCTCGGAGCTCGTCTCGAAGTAGTCCCCAGCTGCTCTCCCCGGGACCGGTGAAGCCCTCGCACGCGACTGCGTGCGGGGGCTTCGTCGCACGGTCAGCGGTGTGCCC
>NZ_JAGGPD010000503.1 GCF_018613995.1 Microbacterium sp. ISL-103
AGTGGCCGAAGGTCGTTTTCACGGTGATGTCGGGCTACTCGGCCTCGAACAGGTCGATCGCCTCTTCGTACATCGCGGCGCGGGTGTCATTGCCCCACCAGGCGATCTCGAGCGTGACCGGGCCGGACGCGGCGTCATCACCCCCAGGGCGCGAGCAGCCGGCGAGCGTTCCGAGGGTCAGCGCCCCGGCGGCGGCGATGCCCAGAAGGCGTGCGGTGTGCGTCATTGCAGTGATCCTCCATGTCTCGCGCCGCGGGACGCCGGCTGCTCGGACCTCGTGGTTCGAGCAGCCACGGAGGCGACTGCGTCTCCGTTCATCGTCTCAGCGACGTCGCCACTGTAGGAGCGCTCGGTTCACCGATCGGACAAATGGACAAAACCGATCACACGACCCTCGCCGTCACCAGCAGGTACTCCCACGGCATCGTGCCGCCGTCGAGGTGCTTCTCGCCGAGGGCGGCGAGCGCGTCGTCGAGCTCCCCGCGCCGCTGCTCGTCGTCACCGACTGCGCGATAGGCGGCCGCCGTCGGGCCGTAGAAGTCGCGGAAGAAGTCACGGAATTCCACTCCCGACCCGAATCGGTCGACGGCCAACCTCCGGCGCTGCATCGTCAGATCGGTCACGCGATCGCCGAGAAGGTCGCGCACGTGCTGCTCGTCACCCCAGAGCGGCGGTGGCTGGACGCCGGCCGGAGGCGCAGGGACGAACTGCTTCATGGTGGCGAAGAGCTGCCCCACGAACCCCTCGGGCGTCCAGTTGATCAAGGCCAGTCGGCCTCCCGGGCGCGCGACGCGGGTCAGTTCGAGAGCTGCGACCTCGTGGTGCGGGGCGAACATGACGCCGACGCACGACAGCACGACGTCGAACGCGTCGTCGGCATAGGGCAGCGCCTCGGCATCCGCCTCTTCGAATACGAGCTCGACGCCCTGCCGCGCGGCATCCTGCCGGCCGATCTCGAGCAGCTCGGGAGTGAGGTCGCTGGCGACGACGGATGCGCCGGCGCGCGCCGCCTCGATCGACGCGTTGCCGGTGCCGGCGGCGACGTCGAGAACGCGGTCGCCTGGCCCGACGCCGCTCTCGGCGACGAGAACCCGGGCGAGTTCGGGGATCACCTCACGCGCGACGGCGGAATAGTCGCCGAGCGCCCAGACGATCCTGTGCTTCGCCTTCAACGCGCGATCCGCATCGGTCTGAAGGTCGGTGGTCGTGGTGTTCATGGTGGGCTCCTCTGCCTTGTGCTCCTCACGCTACGAAGCCCGCACAGACCGCTCTAGTATCGGATCTGTACCGGGTCTATCGTGAGGCTCGTGGGCGCCCCCTATTACCAGTTCTGCCCCGTCGCGAAGGCGATGGAGCTGCTGGATGAGCGCTGGACGATGCTCCTCCTGCGCGAGCTGCTGCTGGGCACCGAGCACTTCAACGACCTGCGCCGGGGTCTCCCCCGCATGTCGCCCACCCTGCTGTCGCATCGGCTCGACCAGCTGCAGCGTGCGGGCCTGATCGAGCGCATCGCCCACGGCGCCGACGTGCGATACGTGCTCACCCCGGCGGGCGCCGAGCTGCGGCCGGTCGTCGAGCAGCTGTCTGCGTGGGGCGTGCGGTGGATCGGCGAACTCGGCGATGCCGACCTCGACCCCAAGTTGCTGCTGTGGGACATGCACCGCAACATCGACCATGAGACCGTCCCGGATTCGCGCACGGTGATCGCGCTGCAGTTCACCGACGCGAGTCCCGCGCAGCGGCGGTGGTGGCTGGTGATCCACGACGGCGACGCCGACGTGTGCGATGCCGATCCCGGTTACGACGTGTCGGTCGAGGTGCGGTGCACACTGCGGGCCCTGACACGGTTCTGGCGCGGCGACATCGAGTGGACGACGCTGCTGCTCGCCGAAGACGCCACGGCGACCGGACCGAGTCACCTGCGGCGAGCGCTGCCGTCGTGGTTCACGCGGCCCGGTTACGCCGCCGTGCCGCGGGTGGCAGCCAC
>NZ_JAGGPD010000504.1:0-410 GCF_018613995.1 Microbacterium sp. ISL-103
TGCGGATGCCGAGGGGGAGGGCGCTGATCCGTTCAACTCTGATCCGCGGTGCGTGATCGATGACCGCACCGCGGCGCAGAAGCGTCATGATGCTCTCGCGGCGGTGGTGGTGATCGCTGCCCGCCACAAAGACATGCCCACTCTCGGTGGGGCATCACCGGTCCTCGTCGTCAACGTCGACGCCCACGACCTCGCGAACCACGCCACTCACGCCGCTCACGCCGCTGGCTCAGCCTTCGGACCGGGTGCCATCTTCGGGACGGGCGGCAACACGGGGTGGGCGACGGTCCCCGGATCCGGTGCGCACGTTCCCGTTTCGGTCGCCGCGCAGGTCGCGTGTGCGGGGGTGATCCAACGGGTCCTGTTCGACGAGGGTCGCATCATCGGGGTCACGACCACCGACCGGGTGT
>NZ_JAGGPD010000504.1:551-4162 GCF_018613995.1 Microbacterium sp. ISL-103
AACACCGCGACTCAGCATGAAAGAGCCGAAACGTGTCCGATCCGTCCCCGTTCGAATCTGAACGAGGTAGTTCGCCCGTGGCGGGGCAAGTGGTTCGCATCGCACGTGAACCCTCTCGCGAATCGCGCGCGTGTGCCTTCGTGCATCGCCCTCGCATGCCTTCACGCACCCGTCGCGCAATGGCCTTTGCGTCCGCAGAGGTGTAGAACAGCACCATGAACGCAGGCGTCACGGGCATCGGAGGCCTCTTCTTCCGCAGCAGAGATCCCGAGGCCCGCGCGGCGTGGTACCGGGAGCATCTGGGGATCGGCACCGGTAGCGACGGCATGTGGCAGCAAGAAGCCGGGATGACCGTCTTCGCGCCGTTCGCGGCTGACAGCGACTACTTCGCCAGCGAGCAGCAGTTCATGCTGAACCTGCGGGTGGTCGACCTCGAGCGACTCGCTGCGCGGCTCGCAGCGGCGGGAGTCCCGGTCGAGCGCCGCGAAGAGTGGAACGACGACGAGTACGGCACCTTCGCTCGGATCCACGATCCCGAAGGTCTCGCGATCGAACTCTGGGAACCGCCCGCCGGGCAATAGATCGGCGATCAGGCCGGGTCGAGACGGAGCACCTCGGGTGACTCGCCGCCGGTCACGTCATCCGCCGTACGGATGCTGCCCGCCAGCTCATCGAGGGCGCCGTCGAGGGTTCCGAACCGTTCGCGGTCGCTGCAGACCGCGGTCAGAGTCACCAGGTGAGTGCCGGTGTCCCAGGTGTAGGTCGTGAACGGCGGCGACGCCGGAGACGGCGGCATCGCCACCACGAGCTTCTCGCCGGTGCCCAGCCAGCGGCTCGAGAACGACTGGGTGTCGTCATAGTCCATCGGCATCGACGCACGCGCGATCCGCACCTCCGGGGTGAGCGCCTGCACCGTGGCCATCGCGACGACGAGCTCGGGGTCGGACTTCCACGTCCAGACCAGCACGCGGCCATCCGCCCGGCGCATCAGCAGCGGCGCGGCCTGACTCATCGCCCACGCGCCGAACCGCGAACCCGGCCGCTCGGTGACGCCGATCGCCGAGTTCACCTGACCCAGCAGCATCCGAATCGCGGCCTTGCGGTGTCGGCGTCCCCTCCAGCCGAGCGAGTCCGTGACGGGGATCCACAGCTGAGGGTCGGCGTCGGCAGTCAGTCGCATGCCTCCACGGTAGAGGGTGAGCCTGGGGGATGCCGGTATGCCTCGGAGGCCTGATCAGACCCCTCGGGTAGAGTGGCCAGCGCCCGATCGGGCTCTTTGGCCGCCGTACCGTAAGGCAGAATGTCCTCCTCTACCTCCGATCCGACGAGTGCTCCCGACGTCGCCCCCGACTCCGGGACGCGTCCCCTGCGCATCCTGATCGGATGCGACACCTTCGCGCCCGACATCAACGGCGCCGCGCGCTTCGCCGAGCGTCTCGCAGCCGGACTCGTGCAGCGCGGCCATGACGTCCACGTCGTCGCCCCGAACGTCGCCTACCGTCGCACCCCGCCTCGCACCGAGGTGATCGAGGGCGAGCCGATGACCATGCACCGGCTGCCGTCCGTGCGCTGGGCTCCCCATGACTGGCTGCGCTTCGTGTGGCCGTGGCGTGTGAAGCACTACGCACGCAGAATCCTCGACAGCGTGCAGCCCGACGTCGTGCACATCCAGTCGCACATCGTCATCGGCCGCGGCCTCGCGCGCATCGCGCACGAACGCGGCATTCCGGTGATCGCCACCAACCATGTGATGGCCGAGAACATCCTCGATCACACCACCATGCCGAAATGGGTCGACGACCTCGTGCTGCGCTGGGCCTGGGGCGACGCGAAGCGCACGTTCGCCCTGACCCGCGCGATCACCACGCCGACGCGTCGTGCTGCCGACTTCCTCGAGCGCACCGTCGCCGTCGAGAATGTGATCCCGGTCAGCTGCGGAATCGACCGCACGCAGTACACCCCGGTGATCGCTCCTCGCGAGAAGAACCGCATCATCTTCGTCGGCCGGCTGACCGCCGAGAAGCAGGTCGAGGTGATCCTCGAAGCCATGACGAAGCTCGACCCGGCGCTCGAGACCACCTTCGACATCGTCGGCGGCGGTGACCAGCGCAAGCAGCTCGAGAACCTCGCGAAGCAGCTGGGCCTCGCTGATCGGGTGACGTTCCACGGCCGCACGAGCGATGAAGATCTGCGAGCACTGCTGTCGCGCGCGTCGGTGTTCACGATCGCCTCGATCGCAGAGCTGCAGTCGATCGCGACGATGGAGGCCATGGCCTCCGCCCTGCCGATCGTCGCAGCGGATGCCGTCGCCCTGCCGCACCTCGTGCACGACGGTGAGAACGGCTACCTGTTCGAGCCCGGCGACGCCGACGCGCTCGCGGCCCGCCTGACCGACGTGCTGACCGCGTCACCCGGCGGGTACGCCCGCATGCAGCAGGCATCTCTCGACGGGGTCGCGATCCACGACATCAACCGCACGCTCGACACGTTCGAGGCGCTCTACCGCGACGAGCCGCTGCCCGAGTGACGGGACGCGCCATGCACATCGTCTTCTTCGGCGATCAGCACCTCGACTCGCTCGGCGGGGCGCAGGTGTCGATGCGGCTGCAGCGCGAGTTCCTCGAACGTGCGGGCCACACGGTGACCGTCGTCGCTCCGAAGATGCACGGGCCGCGCGCCGCCGGCCCCGGAGACACGTCGAACATCGATCTGCCGTCCGTGCCGATCACCGTCGACCGTGAGTACTCGATGAGCTGGCCGGGGCGCGGCACCGATCGCGCTCTCGACCGGGCGATGTCCCGTCGCCCGCCGGTGGATCTCGTGCACGTGCAGGCCGACTTCTGGGGCGCGTTCATCGGACACCGGTATGCGTCCAGGCACGGCATCCCGGTCGTGCACACCATGCACAACCGGGTGGATGTCGGTATCGCCGCGGTGACTCCACTGCATCGGCCCGTGCTCGGTGTGCTCAACCTCTGGCGCCGTCGCGCGCTGAGCAGCCTCGGACCGACGGTCGGAGGCACCGACGGGTGGGCGTATCTGCGAGGCATCGCGACCGGCGCCTCAGCGGTGACCGCGCCCTCGACGCACTTCGCGCGACGCCTGGAAGAGCACGGCGTGTTCACCCCGGTCGACGTCGTCTGGAACGGCATCGACGACGATGTGCGCGAGGCGACGCTCGCCGAGGCGCCGGCCGAGCGTCGACCAGGACGCCCCCGATTCGTCTGGCTCGGACGCATGAGTCCCGAGAAGCGGCTGCTGCCGTTCCTCGAGGCCTTCGTCGGATCCGGCGTCGATGCCGACCTCGAGATCATCGGGGGCGGCGCACAACGACCCGCTGCCGAGAAGATCGTGGCGGGGCTCTCGAACGTGCGGTTCGTCGGCAAGCTCAGCTACGCCGACACCCTGGCGCGGATCGCCGCCTCCGACGCGCTCGTCCAGACCTCCATCGGCTTCGAGACCCAGGGGATGACGCCGTTCGAGGCCGCGACCCTCGGCACGCCGTCGGTGATCAGCGATCCCGACATCGCCGCGGAGCTCGGCGGCGGGCTGTGGGCTGTGACGGGCGCGGCCGGCACCGAGGACCAGCGCACGGCGGGTCCCATCGACCC
>NZ_JAGGPD010000505.1 GCF_018613995.1 Microbacterium sp. ISL-103
GTGCGGGCCGGCTCGATCCCGCCGATCAGCTCGATGACGATGTCGGATCCGAGGATCAGCGACTCGGCATCGGTCGTGAAGAGCTCTTTCGGAAGATCGACGTCGCGCCGCGCGTCGAGGTCGCGCACGGCGATCCCCGCCAGCTCGAGCGAGGCGCCCGCACGATCGGCGAGCTCGTCGCCGTGACGCAGCAGAAGGTCGGCCACCTGGGAGCCCACCGCGCCGGCGCCCAGAAGCGCCACCCGAAGTCGTCGGTACTCAGTCGTCATTGCTTCTCCTCAGAAGGGTGGTTCAGTCGTGCGCCGCCGGACCGGCACGGTCCGGTGCAGATCAGCGGTGGATCTCGGATGCCCCGATACCGGCATCCCGCGACAGGACGTCGGCGATGGTCTCGCCTCGGACGATGACCGTCGACCTGCCGTCGCGCACCGCGACGATGGGAGGACGAGGGACGTGGTTGTAGTTGCTCGCGAGCGGCGCGCAGTACGCACCTGTCGCGGGAACGGCCAGCAGATCGCCGGGGGCGACGTCGGCGGGAAGGTACTCATGATCGACGACGATGTCGCCGGACTCGCAGTGCTTGCCCACGACTCGGCTGAGCTGAGCCGCCCCCTCACCTGTTCGGGAGGCGAGGCGGGCCGAGAACTGCGCGCCGTAGAGTGCGGGGCGCGCGTTGTCGCTCATCCCGCCGTCGACGCTGATGTAGCGCCGCGTGGCGCCGGACTCGAGTGCGACGTCCTTCGTCGTGCCGACCTCGTAGATCGTGACACCGGCGGTTCCGACGATCGCCCGACCCGGCTCGAACGAGAGCGCGGGGATCGCGATGCCTCGGGCTTCGCACCCCTCGGCCACCGCGTCGACGATCTCTCCCGCGAGCGTCTCGATCGGCGTGGGGTCGTCGACGCTGGTGTAGGCGATTCCGAAGCCGCCGCCGAGGTTGAGCTGCGGGACCGGGCCGCCCTCGAGAAGCGCCGCATGCAGTTCGAGGACACGAGACGCGGACTCGCGGAAGCCCGCGACGCCGAAGATCTGCGAGCCGATGTGGCAGTGGAGCCCCACGAAGTCGAGCCCCGGGATCTCTCTGATGCGGGCGACGGCCTGCTCGGCCTCGGCGAGCGGGAAGCCGAACTTCTGGTCTTCGTGAGCGGTGGCGAGGAAGTCGTGGGTCTCGGCGTGCACTCCGCTGATGACGCGCACGAGCACGCGCTGCACAGCGTCGGTCCGTGCGGTGATCGCGGCGAGCCGCTCGATCTCGATCGCACTGTCGACGATGATCGTGCCGATTCCGACCGCCACGGCCCGTTCGAGCTCGGCGACAGACTTGTTGTTGCCGTGGAATCCGAGAGACGACGGCGCGACTCCCGCCGCGAGCGCGACCTCGAGCTCTCCCCCGGTGCAGACGTCGACGCGGAGCCCCTCGTCGACGACCCATCTGGCGACCGTCGTCGTCAGCAGCGCCTTGCCCGCGTAGTAGACCTGAGCAGTGGTGCCGTGATCGGAGGCTGCGGCGTCGAACGCGACCCGAAAGGCGCGAGCACGCGAGCGCACCTCGTCTTCGTCGATCACCAGCAGCGGGGTGCCGTAGGTCTCTGCCAGAACGGTGGTGGGGATACCCGCGATCTGCAGGACGCCGTCGCCGTCGCGCGCCGTGGATGCGGGCCAGACGGCGGCCGGCAGTTCGTTCACGTCGTCGGGCACGACGAGCCATTCCGGGGCGAGCGAGTCGGCAGGGGAAAGCAAGGAACACCAATCGTGGGACGGTCTCGGGCGGGTACGCGCACTGCGAGGTTGCCCCCGATTCTAGGGCACGGTCCATGCCGCATCCGTCATGGTGACCTCCGGCGTCAACCCCCTGCGTGCACGTCGCCCCGCCTCCTAAGGTTGATCAGATGAGCACCGAATCCGCAGCCCCAGACGCACCCCGGCCCGGTCTGATCGCTCGCGTCAGCACCGCGTCGATCCGCTGGGCGCTGACCCGTCGGCCGGTGCGGGCCTTCCTCCTCTACTCGGAGCGTCGAGGCCCGATGCTGGCCGACAGCGTGACCTACCGAGCGCTCTTCAGCGTGTTCGCCGCCGTGCTCCTCGGATTCTCGCTCGCAGCCCTGTGGCTCGCCGGGAATCCCGATGCCTGGGATGCGATCATCGCCTCGGTGCAGTCGGTGGTTCCCGGCCTGATCGGCGAGGGCGGGGTGATCGATCCCGACGATCTGCGGGAGCCGATCTCGCTGTCGATCACGGGTGCGATATCGACGATCGCCCTTGTGGGCTCGGCACTCGGCGCCGTCGGGTCGCTGCGGACGGCGGTGCGCGTGCTCGCCGGCACATCCCACTCCGACGTCCTGTTCATCTGGGTCATGCTCCGCAACCTCCTGCTCGCAGCCGGCG
Organism: Microbacterium sp. ISL-103; assembly: GCF_018613995.1. Lineage (GTDB taxonomy): Bacteria > Actinomycetota > Actinomycetes > Actinomycetales > Microbacteriaceae > Microbacterium. The sequence goes on from NZ_JAGGPD010000505.1 coordinate 2,386, forward strand.
TCGCCGTGCTCTTCGTCGCCGCAGCAGCCGTCACGTTCGCCGGGCGCCTCGGGATCACCTGGATCAGCGGGCTGCTCGGCATCCCCGCGGATTCCCCTGTCGCCACCTGGAGCATCCGCATCGTCTCGCTGCTCGTGGTGCTCGCCCTCGACACGGTGCTCATCGCAGGGATCTTCCGGATGCTCTCCGGCCTCCGACCGGCCGGACGATCGCTCTGGATCGGGTCGCTCATCGGCGGCATCGGTCTGCTGGTGCTGCAGGAGCTCTCAGGCCTGTTCATCGGCGGCGCGACCAGCAATCCCCTGCTCGCGTCGTTCGCCTCACTGCTCGCGCTGCTGATCTGGCTCAACCTGTCGACGCAGGTCATCCTGATCTCGAGCGCCTACATCGTCACCTCGGAAGAGGAGCGCCACGACCGGGTGCACGCCCGCTTCGGTGCGACGACCTTCCCGCAGAGGCGCGTGCAGCGTGCCGAGGCCGAGGTCGCCCTCGCGACTGCCGAGCTCCGTGAAGCTCAGGAGGCGGAACGAGAGACCCGCCCCGGAGCGGCGAAGGGCTGACGCCTCAGTTCCGGGGGCACACGCCCTTGTCGAGCAGAGACTGATCGGTCGTGATCGCCCCGTCGACATCGACGTCGATCACCGCTTCGGAGCCGTCGATCTCGAGGCCCGTGAGGGTGATCCCCGCCGGCAGCTGATCGGCGATGCAGACCCGCTGTGTCTCGGTGAGGCTCGCGCCCAGGGATCCGAGCGACGATCCGACCTGGTCGGCGTCGACCTCGAGACCGCCGATCGAGATTCCCACCGGGGTCAGTTCGAGGTCGCCCTCCGCCACCCCCGGGGTCACGGTGAGCGATACCGGGATCGCGATCCCCAGCACCGTGACCGATCCCGCCACCGTCGCGTTCGGGGAGTCGAGCGTCACCGTCTCGATGGGAAGGTCTGTGCCCTCCAGCAGGGTCGTGAACTGCGACTCGTCGATGCGGATCGTGCCCGAAGCGCCGTTCAGCTCTCCCCCGCGCAGAGGCACCCCGGTGGCGGTGACGTCGACGGCTCCGGTGATCCCCTCGAGGGTCACGGAGTCCGTCGATAGATGCAGGGTGTCGAGCGTGCCGCCGATCAGCTGCGGCAGCAGGATGCCCTCGGCCTCGACCTCGAGCTCCTGATCGGCGGGCAGGTCGAGCTGATCGATCACGATCCCGCGGACGATCCCGGGAAGCACGGAACGGGCGACGAGCTCGGCTGCGACGACCAGCGCTGCCAGCACCACCACGACGACCAGCAGCACCCACGGCCATCTCTTGCGCTTGCGACGGGGCGGAGCCTCGACGGCACCGCCGTCTCCCTTCCCACCGGGGATCACGAGCGTCGGATGCTCGGAATCTGCGGCGGGGTAAGGGAGAGTGTGGTTGTCGTCGCTCATGCTGCCATCCTGCCCTACGGCGGTGGATGACCGCCGAGTCACATACGCTCTGGTGCCGACACGCCGAGCAGGTCGAGGCCGTTGCGGAAGACCTGGCCTGCGGCGTCATTGAGCCACAGACGCGTGCGGTGCACGGTCTCGATCGGGTCGTCGCCCTGGGGGATCACGCGGCAGTTGTCGTACCAGCGGTGGTACAGGCCCGCGAGCTCCTCGAGATAGCGCGCCACACGGTGCGGCTCGCGCACCTCGGCGGCGAAGGCCACGATGCGCGGGAACTCCTGCAGAGCACCGAGCAGTGCACCCTCCGTCTCGTGCGTGAGCGTCTCGGGAGCGAACTCCGAGCGATCGACACCCGAGTCGGCGGCATTGCGGGCGACATTGTGCGTGCGGGCGTGCGCGTACTGGACGTAGAAGACCGGGTTGTCGTTCGTGCGCTTCTGCAGCAGCTCGGGGTCGAGCGCGAGGGGCGAATCGGCCGGCGAACGCTCGAGCGAGTAGCGCAGCGCGTCGGTTCCGAGCCACTCGCGCAGGTCGTCCATCTCGATGATGTTGCCCGCGCGCTTGCTGAGACGCGCGCCGCCGACCGAGACCAGCTGGCCGATCAGCACCTCGACGTTCTTNNGCCGGGATGGTCGGCACCCAGCAGGTACAGCTTGTATTCGAAACCGCGGTCGCCCTTGTTGAGGTAGTACGCGGCGTCGGCGGCGAAGTAGGTGTACTCGCCGTTCGAGCGGCGGATCACGCGGTCCTTGTCGTCACCGAAGTCGGTCGTGCGCACCCAGACGGCACCCTCGTCGTCGAAGACGTGCCCCTGTTCGCGCAGACGGTCGACGGCGCGGTCGACGAAGCTCGTGCCGTCCTCCCCCTTGGCGTGCAGCGTGCGCTCGGAGAACCACACGTCGAAGTCGACGTTGAACTTCGAGAGCGACTGCTTCTGCTCCTCGAGCTGGAACTCGTACGCGAGCTCGCGGGTGACGACCACCTGCTCGTCGTCGGCAAGGTCGAGCAGATCAGGACGGGCTGCGAGCACGCGAGCCGCGAGATCGCCGATGTAGCTTCCGGCATACCCGCCCTCGGGCGTGGGCTCGCCCTTGGCCGCGGCGAGCACGGAGTTCGCGAAGCGCTCCATCTGCACGCCGGCGTCGTTGATGTAGTACTCCCTGGCGACCTTCGCACCGGAGGCCGCGAGCACACGGGCGATCGCGTCGCCGAGCGCCGCCCAGCGAGTGTGGCCGATGTGCAGGGGGCCGGTCGGGTTCGCGCTCACGAACTCGATGTTGATGCTGTGACCGGCCTGCGTGTCGTTGTGGCCGTACTCGACGCCCGCGTCGACGATGACCTTGGCCAGCGCGCCGGCGGCCGCGGCGTCGAGGCGGATGTTGATGAACCCGGGGCCGGCGACCTCGGTGCTCGCGATGCCGTCGACCTTCGCGAGCCCGTCGGCGATCTGCTGGGCGAGCTCTCGCGGGTTCGTGCCGAACGGCTTCGCCAGACGCATCGCGATGTTCGAGGCCCAGTCGCCGTGGTCGCGGTTGCGCGGACGGTCGAGGACGATGTCGGATGCGGCGAGCGCCAGCGGCTCGCCCGGACGTCGTTCCTCGGCGATCGGTGCGAGGACGGCGAGGAGGGCTTGGGCGAGCGTTTCAGGGTTCATAGGCCTTCCAGTTTACGGCGCGTCACGCGCCCGAATTTGCGAGGGCCGGATCGTGATCTACAGTCATGCCATGAAGGCCGCATCCGTCCGCCACCGCCTGCCCGTCGCAGGGCTCGCCGCCGCCGTGATCCTGGCACTCGCCGCGGTCATCGTCGGCGTGTGGCGTCCGTGGGTTCCGGTGCCGTCCTCGGCGCCCGTCGGCGCTGCCGCGACGGGTCAGGAGGCGGTCACGATCGCCCCGGTTCCGCTGCTCCTGCCCGAACATCCGACCGTCCTCGTCTTCGGGGATTCCTGGACGTACGGCTCGGCGGCGACCGAGCCGACCCTCGGCTATGCGTATGTGCTCGCCGATCTGCTCGACGGCGAGACGATCGTCGACGGCGTCCGCGGCAGCGGATATCTCAAGCCGGGACTCGACGGGCCCGCATTCGGTGACCGCATCGCCGCCCTCGACCCCTCTCTCGTACCCGACCTGATCATCCTGCAGGGGTCGATCAACGACCGCGCGCAGGGCGAAGCGGGCTATCGCGACGCCGTCACGGCGGCGTGGGATGCCATGGCAGCGAAGTATCCCGAGGCGACGATCGTCATCCTCGGGCCGGCTCCGCACGAGCTGCCGGTCGGCACCGAGACCGCACGCATCGACACCGATCTCGGCGAGCTCGCCGCTGCCCGCGGCTGGTGGTACATATCCCCCGTCGCCCAGGACTGGATCACCGAGCAGAACTATCTCTCGGTGATCGACGTGGAGGTCGGGCGCAAGCATCCGTCGACAGACGGCCACCGCTACCTCGCCGAGAAGCTGGCCGCGGCACTCGTCGAACTGGGCGGCGCGCCGGTGACCGAGGCCGGTGGGTCGGAGACCGCACCCGAGCAGTGATATTGTCGATCGGTACGCCTCCGTAGCTCAGTGGATAGAGCGCCGGTTTCCGGTACCGTAGGTCGCTGGTTCGATTCCAGTCGGGGGCACCACGGGTTGTACGCGGATGGTATGTGAATACGTACGCGTAACCCCCAAGTACGAGAAAAGCCGCCTGGTTTCAGGCGGCTTTTCTCGTTGAAGCTCGTTCTCGATGGCAGTTCGTGTCCGCGGTGACCTACGTCGGCGCAGAAACAGCTCAAGGCCGGCGCCTAGACCCGCGTCGGGGCAGTCGGGACTGCTG
>NZ_JAGGPD010000506.1 GCF_018613995.1 Microbacterium sp. ISL-103
ACGGCGAATAGGCGACCCGACTCTGGTGGCAGTTCGGACTCGAGGGTCATGACGTCCTTGTGCTCGATGGGGGTTACCGGGCGTGGCTGCGCGACGGAGGGGGAACGGAGTCCGGTGCCGCGGCATACCCCCGCACAACGTTTTCCGCTCACCGGAGAGAATCGTGGATCGTCTCCACCAGTGATGTGGAAACAGCGTCCGCGGGGTCAGGCCCGCTTCTCGTGCACTCGCTCGACCCGAAGCTCTTCGCGAACGGGCGGATTCCAGGGAGCGTCAACCTGCCCTTCAGGTCTTTGGCCGATGAGAGCGGTCTTCTCCGCCCGGTCCACGAACTTCCGGCGCTCCTCGACATGGCTGGCGTGTCCAGCGGCCAAGACATCGTCACCTAATGCGGAGCGGGTATCGCGGCGACCAGGACCGCGTTCGTCCTCCGTGGCCTGGGCTACGAGCATGTTGCGGTGTACGACGGGTCGCTCAGCGCCTGGACCGCCGACCCGACGCGCAAGCTCGAGCGTTCCTGAGCTCGGTTAGGGCGTTGGCGACGTGGGACTTGCGGAGTCCCCTTGACCGGATGTAGTGCATAAGCAAAACTACTTCTGACGACGTCGACTGTCGTCAGACAAAGGAGTCTTCGTCATGCGAATCATCATTGTGGGCGCCGGCATCGCAGGACTGGCGACTGCGCTCAGCCTCGATGCGGCGGGCTTTCGCGATATCGAGATCTACGAGCGCGCGGATGAGATCCGTGGACTCGGGGTCGGCATTAACCTTCTGCCTCATGCGATGCGCGAGATCACAGAGCTCGGGCTCGCTGACCAGATCTCGAAGATCGGCGTCGAGCCCTCCACGTTGAGCTATTTCAATCGGCACGGCCAGCCCATCTGGAGCGAGCCTCGAGGAACGCGCGCTGGATACGAATGGCCGCAGATGTCAGTCCACCGCGGGCGGCTTCAGCTCGCGCTTCGCGACGCAGTTCTCGACCGGCTCGGCAACGTCATCCGCCTCGGCCATCGGCTTCTCTCCATCACGGGGGAGTCGACTGTGACCGCGCGATTCCAAACCAGCGGAGGGGAACGTGTCGTCTCGGGGGGCCTGCTCATCGCAGCGGACGGTATCCACTCTGCGGCACGAGCGCTCCGATATCCGGATGAGGGCAACCCCCAGTGGGGTGGACTGACTCTGTGGCGCGGAACAACCTACATGCGCCCGTTCCTCGATGGGAAGACCATGATCATGGTGGGCGACGGTGATCAGAAGTTCGTTGCGTACCCGCTCACGCCGGCTGGTGAGCACGGGCTGCAGCGGGTCAACTTCATCGCCGAGAAACGAGGCGGAGGTACTGCTGAGGTCGACTGGAACCGGCGCATCGACCCGGGTCCCATCGCAGACAGCTTCGCGGGATGGCGTTTCGACTGGTTGGATGTGCCCGCAGCGATCTCGAACGCGGAGGAGATCCTCGAGTACCCGATGGTGGACCGC
>NZ_JAGGPD010000507.1 GCF_018613995.1 Microbacterium sp. ISL-103
AGTCGTGGTTCCGCAGCGAGTTCGAGTATTCGCTCGACACCCCGGTCGACGAGGGGTTCGACGGAACGGGTGCCGACGCGGTCGCCCGCTTCCTCGACGAGCGCTCCGGCTACTGCATCCACTTCGCCGGCGCGTTCGCGCTCATGGCGGAGAGCCTCGACATGGAGGTGCGCATCGTCGTCGGGTACCTGCCCGGAGCGCTGACCGACAACACGCGCGGCGAGGAAGCCATCTACTCGGTGTCGAGCGATCAGCTGCACTCCTGGCCCGAGGTGCTTTTCCCCGGGGTCGGATGGGTGCCTTTCGAGCCGACCGCGTCGCTCGGCGTGCCCACGGCCTTCACGGCTGCCTCGACGTCGGGCGGAGGCTCGGGCGGCGGGTCGACACCGGCGCCCACGGCTGCCCCCAGCACGGGGACGACGACGGGTCCCGAGATCGATCGTGAGGACACCGGCGACAACGCGGGAGCGGCGGGCGAGCTGCGCCGCCTCGATCCCACGCCCGTCATGCTCACGACGCTGGGTGTGCTGGTGGTGCTCCTGCTGCCTGCGATGATCCGTCTCGGCATCGGCCTCTCTCGCCGAGGGCGCGCACGGCGAGGAGACGCGGCATCCGCGTGGGCCGAGCTGCGAGCGACCATGCAGGACCTGCGCCTGCCGCTCTCCGACGCCGAGACGCCGCGCATGCGCGGAGACGATCTGATCAGGGACAACGGGGTGGACGCGAGCGCGATGCGCGCTGTCGTCACCGCGGTCGAGCGAGCGAGCTATGCGCGGCCATCGTCAGAGGCCTCGGGGAGTCCCGACGAGACGGTGAGCGCGGCGCTCGACGAGGTGGTCGGTCAGCTGCGGCGCAGCGTCGACCGCCGGACCAGGGTTCGGGCGTTCCTGCTGCCGCTCTCGATCTTCGCCAGCCGGCGCACCGACGTCGCGCTGATCACCTGAGCACGATGCGGTTCAGGCGGCGTGCCGTGCACACCACACGGAGCCGCAGTCCTCGCAGACCACGAACTGCGTGCGACATGACAGATCGGGGCAGTTCGCGGTGCGCTTGGTCGCGGTGCCGCATCCGACGCATTCGCCGACGACCGCGGCGTGGTCGGAGAAGTCGACCGATCCCCGCTTGTCGAACACGTACAGCGAGCCCTCCCACAGTCCGTCGTCGCCGTACTTCTCGCCGTACCTGACG
>NZ_JAGGPD010000508.1 GCF_018613995.1 Microbacterium sp. ISL-103
ACGGCATCGCCCAGCAGTTCAGCAAGGGCTGGATACATTCGTCGTCGAAGGGCACGTTCGCCTCGTCGTCGACGGTCATGAGCGCGTACAGCGCTGCGGGGTGGCTGCGCGGGAGCCTGGGCTGGCCCACGGCCGCTGAGACCTGCACCTCGCAGAACTGCCTCCAGGTCTTCGCCGGGGGAGTGATCCGCTACACGTCGGGCAAGGCGGCGTACGTCGTCCCGCCGGTCGACGACGCCAAGATCAAGGCCGTCTACGGCGCCCAGGGCGGTGTCTCGGGTGCTCTCGGATACGCCGCCATCGCGACTCAGAAGATCGTGGATCCGAACGGCAACGGCACCGCGCAGAGCTTCGACGGGGGATGGATCCACTCCTCCGCCGCGGGGACCTTCGCATCGTCGCCGACGATCATGACGGCCTACAGCAAGGCCGGGTGGGTCCGAGGCAAGATGGGATGGCCGACGGGCGCGGAGACGTGCGCCGGAACCGTCTGCATCCAGCCCTTCCAGGGCGCTGCCCTGCAGTACACCAAGGGCGGCCCCGCTGCGCCGTCGGCAGAGGTCACCAATGCGGCGATCCTGACCGCGTACAAGGCGTCCGGTGGCGCGACGGGTCCGCTGGGATACCCGCTGAAAGCGGCCACCAGGGTGACCGACAAGAACNNTCGTCGATCATGAATCTCTACTCGGCTGCGGGATGGCTCCGAGGATCGCTGGGCTGGCCCGTCAGCGCCGAGAAGTGCACGGACATCGGCTGCAGCCAGTCGTTCGCCGGCGGATCGCTGACGGCCGCGAGTGCGGGCTCCGACGGCAAGAAGGTCACCGCAGCGATCCGCACCCTCCACACGAGCCTCGGTGGAGCGACCGGCTCGCTCGGTGCTCCCGCTGCCGCCGTCGCGCACGTGACCGATCCGAAGGGGAACGGCGACGCCCAGCGATTCGACAACGGGTGGATCCACTCGTCCGTCAAGGGGACATTCGCGACCTCGACCCCGATCATGACGGCCTACAGCGCCGCCGGGTGGGTGCGCGGCGCTCTGGGATGGCCCACAGGGGCCGAGACCGCGGTGACGGACCCGAACGGGAACGGCATCGCCCAGCAGTTCACCGGTGGGTGGATCCACTCCTCGACGAAGGGGACGTTCTCGTCGTCGACCCGCATCATGTCGGCATACAGCGCCGCCGGGTGGGTGCGAGGAACGCTCGGGTGGCCGACCACGGCCGAGACGGCCGTCACCGACAAGAACGGCAACGGATTCGTGCAGCAGTTCGCCGGTGGATGGGTGCATTCGTCAGCGAACGGCTCCTTCGCCTCGTCGTCGACCATCATGAAGGCCTACAGCGCCGCGGGTTGGCTGCGTGGGTCTCTCGGCTGGCCCACGGGTGCCGAGACCTGCACCGCGGGCGGGTGCGCTCAGTCCTTCGCCGGGGGAACCATCCGGTACCAGACCGGGTCGGCCGCGGTCGTGTACCTGACCACGCAGAACTCGGCCATCCACAAGGCCTACAAGGCCGCGGGTGGGGCCTCGGGCTCGCTCGGACATGCGGCGGGCGCGGTCCAGGCGGTCACCGACAAGAACGGCAACGGCTTCGCGCAGAAGTTCGACGGCGGATGGATCCACTCGTCCGCCTACGGAACCTTCACCTCGTCGACCGCGGTGATGGACCTCTACAGCGGTGCCGGGTGGTTGCGCGGTTCTCTGGGGTGGCCCGTGGGCGCGGAGAGCTGTGCATCCGGCACGTGCGTGCAGGCGTTCGTCGGGGGGACGATCAAGATCACGCCGTCGCAGAAGAACGTCTTCCTGACGACGGGCAATGCCGCGATCCAGAAGCTCTACACCTCGCTGGGCGGCGCGAAGAGCAGCCTGGGCCATGCGGCCTCGGATCTGCAGACGATCACGGACCCGAACGGCAACGGCTTCGGGCAGTCGTTCTCGGGCGGCTGGATCCACTCCTCGGACCGGGGGACCTTCGCGTCCTCCGCCGCGATGATGAAGCTGTACAGCGCGCGCGGGTGGATCCGAGGAGCCCTCGGCTGGCCGACCGGTGCCGAGACATGCACAGCGACCACATGCACCCAGTCCTTCGCGGGCGGCACGCTGTCGTACACCAAGTAGACGCACGGAGCGCTCGGATAGACTGGCCGCATGAAGGTACTGCTCACAGGAGCTGACGGATTCATCGGATCGCACCTCGCGGAGCAGCTGGTCAGAGACGGTCACGATGTCCGAGCGCTCGTGCTCTACAACTCGTTCGATTCCCGCGGCTGGCTCGACGGGATCGACCCCGAGATCGCGTCGCAGATCGAATTCCTGCCCGGCGATGTGCGCGACCCCGCACTGATGATGTCGGCGGTGAGCGATCGCGACGCGGTGCTCCACCTCGCCGCGCTGATCGCGATCCCGTACTCGTACGCCGCGCCGGATCTCTATGTGCAGACCAACATCCAGGGAACGCTCAATCTGCTGAACGCCGCCCGCGCGGCGGGCGTGAGCCGATTCATCCACACCTCGACGAGCGAGGTCTACGGCACCGCGCGGTACGTGCCGATGGACGAGGGGCACCCGCTCCAGGGGCAGTCGCCGTACTCGGCGTCCAAGATCGCGGCCGATCAGATGGTGAACTCGTACCACGCCTCGTTCGGCCTGCCGACGGTGACGATCCGTCCGTTCAACACGTTCGGACCGCGTCAGTCCGCGCGAGCGGTCATCCCCACCATCATCAGCCAGCTCGCTGCCGGCAAGCGCGAGATCCAGCTGGGTGCGCTCACGCCCACGCGCGATTTCACCTACGTCCCCGACACGGTCTCGGGATTCACCACCGCTCTCACGAGCACAGCCGGCGTCGGAGAGGTGATCAACCTCGGTGCAGGCTTCGAAGTCTCGATCGGTGAGACGTTCGACCTCATCGCCGAGGTCATGGGCGTCGACGCGGTCGCGACCGAGGACCCGGCACGGCTGCGCCCCGCGAACTCCGAGGTCGAGAGACTGTTCTCCGACAACTCGAAGGCGCGGGAGATCCTCGGCTGGACACCGCGGCACGCCGGCGTCGACGGCTTCCGCGAGGGTCTGCGGGCCACCGCCGATTGGTTCACGGACCCGTCGAACCTGGCGCGGTACCGCACCGACGCCTACGTCGTATGACCGGCCCCGAGAGCGTCGTCCGCACGATCCGCGGGGTCGTCGGAGACGACCCCTTCGTCGGCCTTCACATCCCCGACATCACGGACCTCGAGAAGCAGCGGGTCCGGGAGTGCCTGGACTCCACGTTCGTCTCGAGCGTCGGAGCGTTCGTGGGCGAATTCGAGCAGTCCATCGCGGAATTCACCGGAGCCGCGCACGCCGTCGCCGTCTCCAACGGCACGTCGGCTCTGCAGGTGGCGCTCGAGCTCGCGGGAGTGACGGGTGGTGACGACGTCATCGTGCCGACGCTCTCGTTCGTCGCCACCGCGAACGCCGTCTCGCACGCCGGGGCGCAGCCGTTCTTCGTCGACAGCGACGAGGAGACGCTCGGCCTCTCGGTCGAGGCGGTGTCCGAGGTGCTCTCGGCGGCGCGGTCCACGCCCGAGGGCCTCGTCAACGCGGCCACCGGGAGGCGGATCGGCGCCATCGTCCCGATGCACACGCTCGGGCACCCGATGCACATCGCCGAACTCGTCACCCTCGCGGATTCCTACGGGGTGCCGGTCGTCGAAGATGCCGCCGAGTCGCTCGGCAGCCGGGTCGGCCCGCGGCACACCGGGACCTTCGGTGCGCTCGGCATCCTCAGCTTCAACGGCAACAAGATCCTCACCACGGGTGGGGGAGGAATGATCCTCACCGACGACGACGAGCTCGCGAGGCGTGCGCGTCATCTCACCACGACGGCCAAGCTGCCGCATCGGTGGGAGTTCGAGCACGACGAGATCGCCTACAACTACCGGATGCCGAACCTCAACGCCGCGCTCGGCGTCGCCCAGTTGGAGCGGCTCCCGGAGTTCCTCGCCGCCAAGCGGCGTCTCGCGCGCCGCTACCAGGACGCGTTCGCGGACCTTCCCGGCATCCGGTTCCTCGCTGAGCCGAGCGGTACTGAGAGCAACTACTGGCTCTGCGCGGTGCGCGTCGACGGAGCACAGCCCGAGCGTGACGCCGTGCTGGAGGCGACCAACGACGCGGGCCTCCAGTGCCGCCCGTTCTGGAATCCGCTGCACCTGCAGGCGCCGTACCGCCATCTGCCGCGAGCTGCGACACCGGTCGCGGAGCGTCTGCACGCGAGTGTCGTGTGCATTCCGAGCTCGCCTGCTCTGGCGCCCGCATGAGAAGGGTCGCCGTTCTCACCGGTACCCGGGCCGACTACGGGCTGCTGCGCGGGCTCCTGCGAGAGATCCAGGGAGACCCCGCGCTCGAACTCCAGATCATCGCCACGGGCACCCACCTCAGCGAGGCCTTCGGCCGCACGGCATCCGAGATCGCGAGCGACGGATTTACGGTCGCCGCCTCCGTGCCGATCTGGTCGGTCGACGACACCCGCCTCGGGGCCGCAGCGGCTGTGGGGCGAGCGGTCCCGCGCTACGCCC
>NZ_JAGGPD010000509.1 GCF_018613995.1 Microbacterium sp. ISL-103
TACAAGCATCTCGCGAACGGCATGAAGGTGCGTCTGGCCTTCTCCGTGGTCTCGCAGCTGGATGAGCCGATCCTGCTGGTCGACGAGGTGCTCGCCGTCGGCGACAAGGCGTTCCGAGAGAAGTGCTACAAGCGCATCGACGAGCTTCTCGCCGAAGGTCGCACGCTGTTCTTCGTCAGCCACAACGAGCGGGATCTGCGCCGCTTCTGCACCAGGGGCCTCTACCTCGACAAGGGCGCGCTCGTGCTCGACGCTCCCATCGCAGACGTGCTCGACCGCTACAACGCGGACTACAACTCCTGACGTGCGCGCCCGAAGGCGCGCACGTCATCGGGATCAGAGGCCTACGAGGTCGTCGAGGCTCTGCAGGGCGGCGCGAGCGCCGTCCAGGGCTGCCGCGGTGCTCGACCCGGCGCTCAGGGCGTCACGCAGGTCGGTGAGGCTCTGCGAGTACGTGGACAGGCCTTCGTCCCACTGAGTGCTGATGGACGACGGAGCAGGGGTGTCGGCGAGGCTCTGCAGATCGAACTGCAGCTGGTCGACGACCGAGACCGCATCCTGTCCGCTCGAGCCCGAGACGATGTCGAGACCCGTCGCCGCATCCCCGAGCCGCGGAGCGACCTGCGTGCGGAATGCCTCGACGCTGGGATCGACGACAGGAGGAGCCTCGGTCTGAACGGGAGGATCCGTCGGCTCGGCCGTCGGCGATGTCGTCGCCGACTCCGAGGGCGAGGCGGACGGGGAGGGGGTGCCGCTCGCGCCGGGGTCCGGCGTCTCTGCACGCGGCAGGAAGAGGAACAGCAGCACGCCGATGATCGCGAGCACGGCCACGACCAGCCCGACGATGAGCCAGATGCGTCCGCGGTTGCGGGGCTTCGGAGGAAGAGGAGCCCAGCGGAGCTCGGGCTGCTGATCGTCGGTCATGCGGGTCATGCCTCCAGTGGTGCCATCGGCTGCCAGGAACGATCGCGACCGAGACGGCCGCCCTCCTTGAGCCCGCGGAACAGGTTGCTGGTGCCCCGCACTGTGCGCTCGACGAAGAAGAGCCTGATGATCTCCTTCGCGAATGTCATCGACGTGCCGAGGCCGAACAGCACCGGGTTGTAGTTGTCGTGCACGCGGTAGTACTGCTTGATGTAGGCGCGGTTGCGCATGATGTAGAAGCGGTAGGCGTTGCTCGACGCGTTCATGTGGCGGATGCCCATGTCCCACTGCTTGATCTCGCGCGTGCGTCGCAGAACGAACTCGTCCACGATCACCGCGGTGGTCTTGCGGGAGGCGAGCCAGCCGTACATCTGGTCATCCCAGTAGATGAAGAACCGAGGGTCGGGCAGGCCGATCTGCTTCACGATCGATCGGTGGATGAACATGCCCTCGAAGCATCCGCTGTTCATCTCTTTGAACCCGGAGGCGTCGAAGCCGGAAGGGGCGAACGGGATCGGGATCCCCATGCGCTCGGCGATCCGGTACTGCC
>NZ_JAGGPD010000510.1 GCF_018613995.1 Microbacterium sp. ISL-103
GGGAACCCGGGCCCGGGCCCGCGGGCCGACTCCCAGGGCCATCGGCAGGACCAACGCACAGTGGCAGGATCAGACACCGCTTCTGGTCCTGCATCCGTGCGTCTGTCCTGCAGGTGACACAGCAGGGAGAAAGGCCACCCCTGAGAGGATGACCCCATGACGAAGATCCGGCCGGGACTCTGTTCGGTGACCTTCCGGTCGCTCGACCCGTCGCAGGTCGTCGAACTGGCCGCGGATGCAGGCCTCGAGGTCATCGAATGGGGCGGCGACGTGCACGTGCCGCCGGGTGACGTCGACCGGGCAGCGCGGGTGGCAGAACTCACCGCGGATGCCGGGCTCGAGCCATGCTCCTACGGCTCGTACTTCCGCGCGAGCCCCGAAGAGCCGCTTACGCTCATCCTCGACAGCGCCGAGGCGCTCGGAGTCGATCGCGTGCGCGTGTGGGCAGGGTCGATCGGCTCGGACGAGGCATCGCCCGAGGTCTGGAACTCGACCATCTCGCGGCTGCGCGACGCGGCCGACGAGGCGGATGCTCGGGGCATGGGCCTCGCGCTCGAGTTCCATTCCGGCACGCTCGCCGATACGGCGCCCACCACGCTCCGCCTGCTCGACGAGGTGGGCAGCCGTGCGCTCAGCACCTACTGGCAACCCACGGTCGGCGCCGCGGTCGACACCGTTCTCGCCGAGTACCGCGCTCTCGCCGCACACACCGGTGCCGCACATGTCTTCTCCTGGTGGCCGACGCACGAGCGACTTCCGCTGCGGGCCAGGGATGCGCTGTGGACGCGCTTCTTCGGCGAGGCGCTGGCCGCCCCGCATCCACCGCGCGATGCGCTGCTCGAGTTCGTGCCCGGCGATGATCCGGCGCTGCTTCGCGGCGAGGCCGCGGCCCTGCGGTCGTACCTGTCGGCGTAGGCCGGCGATGCTCGGTCAGACGCGCCTCGCGGTGCTCTTCTTCGTCCCGATCTCCGCCGCCTCGCGCAGTATGCTCAGGGCATGAGTCAGCAGGAAAGCCCTTCCCGGGCGCGTCAGCCGCGCCATTCGCGCGGAGCCGCCCCGACCCTGCACGACGTCGCCCGTGAGGCCGGAGTCTCGCTGGCGACGGCATCCCGTGTTCTCAACGGATCCGAGCGCAAGGTCGCCGAGTCGTTCCGCGAGCGCGTCGAGCAGGCGGCCGCCGAGCTCGGCTACACCGCCAACGCCTCGGCTCAGGCCACCGCCCGTGGCAGTTCGCCCGTGATCGCGCTGCTCGTGGCCGACATCGCCGACCCGTACTTCGGTCTGATCGCGGCCGGTGTCGCCCGCGGTGCCGACGAGCAGGGTCTCGTGGTGACGATCGCGATCACCGAGCGCGACCCGGTGCGCGAGGCCCGCATCGTGCGCGCTCTGCGCGGACAGCGCCCCCAAGGACTCGTGCTCGCCGCCTCCCGCACGAAGGAGTCGGCTGACGCCGACACCGCACGCGAACTGGCCGAGTACGCCCGCTTCGGCGGACGCGTCGTCACGTTCGGTGCGGGCAGCGCAGAGAACCGACACGTCGAGATCGACAACCGGGCAGGCGCTGAGGCGCTGGGCCGCCGCATGGCATCACTCGGCTACCGGTCGGCGATCGCGATCGGTGCGGCCG
>NZ_JAGGPD010000511.1 GCF_018613995.1 Microbacterium sp. ISL-103
GACGAGCAGATCCACCGACGACGCGGCCCGCCTCTGGTTACCAGGGGCGGGCCGCGTCGCGATAGTCGGGGCAGACTTCCCCCTCTCATCCGAAGCCCGGAGACCCCCGATGATCATCGTCACCCGCCTCGACCGCACCCGGTTCGCGGTGAACCCCGACCTGATCGAACGCATCCACGCGTCGCCGGACACCACGCTGCACATGGTCGACGGCCACGTCTACGTGATCGAGGAGTCGCTCGACGCCGTGATCGACCTGATCGTCGCCTATCGCGCACGGGTCCTCGGCGTCGCCCAGGCACTGACCTCTCAGACGGGAGGCTGAGCGTGGATCCCGCATTCATCATCGGCGTCATCCTCGCGTTCGGCGCGCTGGTCGCGATGATCACGATGGAGGGTGCGAGCTTCGAGGCGCTGCTGATCCCGGCGCCGATGATCCTCGTGCTCGGGTCGACGATCGGCGTCGGCATCGCCAGCCACACGCTGCGCGACACGATCGTCGCCGTGAAGAGCCTGGGCCGCATGGTGATGGGCCCCAAGACCACACCAGAGGCCGTCATCCCGTTCCTCGTCGGCTATGCCGAGAAGGCCCGCGGTGAAGGTCTTCTCGCGCTCGAGCAGGAGCTCGACGGCGCGCCCGACGCGTTCACCCGTCAGGCTCTGCAGGCTCTCGCAGACGGCACCGACGCCGAGGACCTGCAGATGGTGATGGATGACGAGATCGCGGCGACCTCGTCGCGCAACCGCGTGGCGTCGAAGTTCTTCGGATCGCTCGGCGGATACGCGCCGACCATCGGCATCGTCGGCACCGTCGTCTCGCTGACCCATGTGCTCGAGAAGCTGGACGAACCCGATCACCTGGGTCCGATGATCGCGGCGGCCTTCGTCGCCACCCTCTGGGGTCTGCTCTCGGCCAACTTCATCTGGAACCCGATCGCCGGCAGGCTCGGGCGGATCGCCGCGGTCGAGCTCGAGCGCATGACCCTGATCTCGGAGGGGATGCTCGCCATCCAGTCCGGCAGCGCCCCGCACCTGCTGCAGGAGCGCCTCGAGGCGATGTCGAGCGCTGCCCCGAAGGTGAAGAAGCAGAAGCGGGATGCGGAGCAGGCGGAGGGTGCGCGGTGAGCACAGCCCGTCGAGCGCGCGGTCGCGGGCACGAGGAGGACTCCCACGACGAACCCGACGAGCGCTGGGCGGTCTCGTACGCCGACATGGTCACGGTGCTCATGTGCCTGTTCATCGTGCTCTTCGCCGTGTCGAACGTCGACAAGACGAAGTTCGAGATGCTCGCCAACAGCCTCGCCACCGGGTTCGGTCAGGAGAGCACGGAGGGCGGGGCCGACACGGCCGAGGGCATGATCATCCCGCCGGAGCTGCAGGATGACGACGGCGTGGTCGATCTCGCGGCGCGAGCGGCGGCGGAGTACGAATCGCTCGAAGAGCTACGCGACCGCATGAGCGCGTCTCTCGCCTCTCCGGGACTGCAGAACA
>NZ_JAGGPD010000512.1 GCF_018613995.1 Microbacterium sp. ISL-103
CCGCGACAGATACGCGAGCAGGTCGCTCGCGCCCCCTTCCAACGCGCGGAGCAGCGGGACGTCACGGTTCACTCGCCCTCCCCCCAGTCCTCGCCGTCGCAGTGCACCTGACTGTGCGAATCGGTGCCCGCCAGAGCGTCGCCACCGAAGCCGTTGTCTGCGAGCTCGGCGTGCACGAGCTCGCTGACGGCCTGCTCGTGCGCCGTCCACGCGTCGAGGTCGGCCTGCCGCGGATCCTCCTCAGCCGTCGCATCCGACGCTCTGCCGTCCTCCAGCTCTGCGAGGAACCTGGGGACCAGCGGGGCGGCCGCAGCCTCCACATCGGTGGTCGCGAACCATTCGTCGACGATGCGGTTGACCGGCCCGTTCGTGGTCAGGTCGTGTGTGTCGAGCGCGCTGAATCTCAGCTCGCACTCCCCCCACGTGGGTGAGGTGTAGCTGTACACCCGATCCGGATCGTCGAGACCGGCGCCCCAGAGCCAATCGGACGACGCCACCGCGACACCGGCTCCCCCGACGAGGAACAGTGCGAGCGCGCCGCTCAGCAGCGCGGTGCGCCGTGCGCGACGCGGCACCGGCGTCTCCGCGCGGGCAGCGAGGACCATGGTGCGAACATCGGCGGGATCCGGGATCGGTCGCGCCGGCGCAGATCGGTCGAGGATCTGGTCGAGCGGGTCAGCGGTCATGATGTCTCCTCGGTCGGAACGGTCTCTCACTACCGACCTGTCCGGCTGAACCGTTTTCGTCCGAGGGATCCTCAGTCCGACGCCGCGCCCCATGGCAGGCGGCCGATCGCCCGCACGGCATCGGCGAATCTGTCACCCACGGAACCGCGGCCCGCACCGTTCTCGGCCCAGGCACGCACGGCAGCCAGCACGGAGGCTGCCCAGGTCGCGGCGGCGATGTCGGCGGTCAGAGAGGCGACACCCCACCGTCGGGCCGGATCGGAGCGAGCCGCTGCGAGACGCGCCTGACGCAGCGCGGCCTCCTGTTCGAGCTCG
>NZ_JAGGPD010000513.1 GCF_018613995.1 Microbacterium sp. ISL-103
GCATCGACCAGTTCCTGAATGTCATCGCGACGATACAGAGCAACTACAGTGGCCGGCGCCTCGTCTGGCGTGGACAGCAGAATGCCGCATGGCCCGTGCAGAGTTCCCTGCACCGTCATCTCGTCGAGATGGAGGGCAGCGATGGATCCGAGGAGCAGCTCGTCGATTACGAGCAACGTGCATTCGCCGTCGCATCCCAGTGGGGCATTCCGACGACACCTGCGATGAGCTTCCTGTCGCTTCTGCAGCACAACGGTGCGCCGACGCGTCTGCTGGACGTCAGCGTCGACCCGAACGTCGCCAGCTGGTTTGCTGTCGAGCCCGGCCCAAAGCTCGAGTCGAAGGCCGCACGCGTCGTCGTATGGGCCCTCAAGAAGTCGGCCCCTGACTTCCCGACGGAAGATGCAACGCCGTTCTGGCACGAATGGGATTCGGAAGACCTCCGCCGAAAGCTCGACTGGGGAACAGGCACCTCGATGTGGCCGTGGTTCCCGCCGGCGGCCGGGAACGACCGCATGCGGGCGCAGCGCGCGGGGTTCCTCATCGGGGCATCCAGCATCGTCACGACGCCTGTTGCGGACCTGTACTCCGAGTACTTCGGTGAGCAGTGGAACACCACAGAGATCGCCAACGCCACGTCATTCCTCGGCGTGCCGGTCCCCTACGACCGACGCCCGTCACAGCACGCCGCAATCCCCAAGGACCTTCGCCGCTTCGTGCCGTTCATCACCATCCACATCCCCCCGAGCTTCAAGCCGATGCTTCGCTACTACCTGGAGGAGACGGCAGGCCTCTCAACGGCGACAATCTACCCGGACTTGATGGGCCTGGTGAAAGACCTCAAGTCGCCGACGATGGAGTATCGGGTGACGCATACGGGACCGAACTTCCCTTAGCATTCCGGCAACAACCACGCTAAGCGCATCGACCGGACCGGATTCGGGAGTCGTCGCCGCACAAGCATTGCGGCGCTGGAGGATTACGACGGAGCTTGTGGAGGATCGACGTCCGCGAGCCAGGCCTATTCCCCCGGAATCACGCGGCAAAACACCTTCCGCGTACAACCCACCACGTACAGAAGAGGGACCATCCCGACGGATGGTCCCTCTTCTTTCTCTCCGGTGCGATACCGGCCATCAGGTCCCTGCCTTACTGGTGACGCATAGCGGCCTCGAGCCCGAGCTGTACGCGAAGAAGGACCCCGCCCACCCGGGCAGGGTCCTTCTGCGTGAGACGAGTTCGAGTGCCGTCAGCTGATGGCTGCGCGCAGCTCGGCCGCGGCGGCTCCGACATCGGGGGCGCTGTAGATCGCGCTTCCGGCGACGGCGATCTGCGCACCGGACTTCTGCACCGAGCCGATGCTCGCGGCGTTCACCCCGCCTGCGACCGAGAACGGCACTCCAGAGGCCTCGCCGTCACGCAGCAGCGTGTCGAACGTGAAA
Organism: Microbacterium sp. ISL-103; assembly: GCF_018613995.1. Classification (GTDB taxonomy): domain Bacteria; phylum Actinomycetota; class Actinomycetes; order Actinomycetales; family Microbacteriaceae; genus Microbacterium. The sequence goes on from NZ_JAGGPD010000513.1 coordinate 1,443, forward strand.
CCCTCCTCAGCCTGCTCGTCGAGGCCCGCGTGCATCTCGACGAATTCGGCGCCCAGTTCGACGACCTCCTTCGCCCGTGCGGGCTTGTCCTTCACGCCGATGAGGTCGACGACGATCCCCTTGCCGTGCGCCTTCGCCGCCTTGACGGCCCCCGCGATGGTGCTGTCGCCCGCGGTGCCGAGAACGGTGACGAGGTCTGCGCCGGCCGTGAATGCGATGTCGGCCTCGAGCTCGCCGGCGTCCATGGTCTTGAGGTCTGCGAAGACGATCTTGTCAGGGTGCGCCTTCTTGATCGCCGTGACGGCGCTGAGCCCCGCGCTCTTGATCAGCGGTGTGCCGAGTTCGAGAATGTCGACGTGCGGGGCGGCCGCCTCGGCCAGCGCGAGAGCCGCCTCCGTCGTGAGCGTGTCCATTGCGAATTGCAGCTTCATCATGTTCCTTTCGTTACTGCGGTCATCTACGTCGTGGCTGCGGTGAACAGGTCACCGCGGTCATTCGAGGTTCGAGTGACGAGGCCAGAGATCGTCGGCGTCCTGGCCGCTCCGGGCCCAGAGCGCGTGGAACAGCGCGTCGCCGATCAGCACGACGGCCTGCTCGAAGAGGCTGCCCGCGTACTGGGCCGAGGCCGCACCCGAGCGATCGAGCTTGCCCGCCGCCGGCACGACGATGCTCGCCGCCCCCGACAGCGCGGCGAGCGGTGAGGATCCGTCGGTGGTGATCGTCGCGACCTTCGCGCCGACGCCCACGGCGGTCTGCGCCGCACGCACGATGCCGGAGGTGGTTCCCGAACCGCTCGCGACGAGAAGGAGGTCGTCTCGCGAGATCGCCGGTGTCGTCGTCTCCCCCACCACGTGGACATCGAGCCCCAGGTGCATCAGCCGCATCGCGGTCATCTGCAGTGCGAGACCCGAGCGTCCCGCTCCGAGAACGAAGACCCTCGGAGCCTCGGCCACCAGATCAGCCACTCGTCCGAGGGCGACGGGGTCGGTGCGTATCACCGATTCGAGTACGGCACTGACCTCTGTCGACACGAGCCCGAGGGAATGCCCGAGGCCCACCTCCATCACGTCCATTCCTCCATCGTGCGCCCGTGCCCGGGTCGTCGCCCCCGCCTGATCGCATGGTTCCTCCTACCCGAAAGGATGGGTGGGGCATGATGGGTAGGTGACCATCATCGATGCGACTCCGACGATCGACTCCCCCGCTCTCCGACGCGCGCAGCAGGAGGGTGCGCGGGCGCTCTCGGAACTCGGCGATCGACATGCCGTGACCCTGGAGTCGCTTCTCGCGATCCTGCGCTCCGACCGACTCGACGATCGGGCGGCGCGCAACCTCGCGATCGAGGCCGCCGCGAGCGCGCTGGTGCAGTTGCGCGTCGCGAGCGATCAGCATCGGGATGCCGTCCTGGAACCGGTGGTCGGCGCCTTCGCCCGCCTCCAGTCCGACCTCCGTCCCTTGGAGC
>NZ_JAGGPD010000031.1 GCF_018613995.1 Microbacterium sp. ISL-103
GGCCGCGATGCTCGCCGGCGCGGGCGCGTTCCGCCGCTTCCTCTCGGTCAGGATCCCCTCGGTGCGCGGCGCGATGCTCCTCATCGCGGTGCTCATCGCCGTCTCGGCGATGAGGGTGTTCGCCGAACTCGACGTGCTCTCCAAGAGCACGGGCGGACCCGGCGGATACGACATGTCGCTGGTCATGCTGATCCGCCAGGTCGGCTCGGGCCTGAACGGCAACATCGGCTACGCCAGTGCGATCAGCGTCGCCCTGTTCCTCCTCACCCTCATCCCGCTGGCCGCGATCGCCTTCATGAATCGCGAGAAGAAGGCGAAGGTCTCCGCATGAGCACCCTCACTCCGCCGCGCATCGACGACGACCGTCGGCCCGACGATCGGCCGGCCACGCCCACCCGCGAACCCATCTTCCGCCGCCGCGGCTCGGGCGATTTCAGCAAGCCCACACTCGGCGGACTCATCGGCCGATATGCGCTCCTGCTGCTCGTCCTGGTGCTCGTCATCGGACCCTTCATCTGGCAGCTCTCGACGTCGTTCAAGGGTCCGCAGGAGAACATCTACTCGTTCCCTCCCGACCTCATCCCGCGCGAGCCGACGCTGCAGAACTACGCCACGGTCGCCGAGATCGTGCCGGTCTACCTCTACGCGTGGCACTCGCTGCTCGTCTCGGTCGGCACCGTCCTCAGCAACGTGATCCTCGCCACATTCGCCGGCTACGCCCTCGGATGCATGCGCTTCCGCGGCAAGTGGATCGTGATGGCCATCCTGCTCTCGACCCTGCTCTTCCCGGGCGAGGTCACCGTCACGAGCAACTTCCTCACGATCCGCTCGCTCGGACTCGCCGACACCCTGTGGGGCGTGTTCCTGCCCGGCGCGATCAGCGCGATGAACGTGCTGCTCGTCGCCACCGCCTGCCGGATGATCCCGAAGGACGTGCTCGACGCAGCGACCGTCGACGGCGCAACCACCTGGCAGCGCATCCGTCACATCGTGTGGCCGAACATTCGCGGCATGGTCTCGGTCGTCGCGATCTTCGCCTTCATCGGCGCCTGGGACGACTATCTCTGGCCCCTCATCGTGCTCTCCGATCCCTCGAAGTACACCTTGACCGTCGGCATGGCCTACCTGAACAGCAGCTTCTCGGTCGATCCGCGCCTGATCGCTGCGGGCACCATGATCGCGCTCGTGCCGATCGTGATCATGTTCTCGTTCACGCAGCGCTTCTTCTTCAAGGGAGTGCAGGAGGGCGCGATCAAGGGGTGAGCACCGTGCATCTCACACCCGCAGACGGCCCCGCTGATCCTCCCTCGTCGCGCCCCCGCGCGGGAGTGCTGCGCGGCCGGGTCTTCGCCTTCAGCTTCGACCCGTCGGCCGGAGAGCAGCGGATCGACGTGCCGGGACTCGACGATGTGCCGATCACCTCCGACACGGTGCTGCACTGGGCGTTCTACGCCGACGGCGACGCGGCCGCACTCGCCCCCCATGCGGCTCTGGCCGTGACGGTGGATGCGCGAGCGGTCGACGGTACGAGACTGAGCGACTTCGCGGCCGTGCGTGATCGGTACGACTTCCCCCTCACTGCGGATGCTCAGTTCGCGGCGCGCTGGAGCATGCCCGAGCAGTGGAACGCCGACACGGTGAGCCTCGCTCCGATGCTCTCGGATCCGACGTGCCGCACCCCGGCCGCCGTCGAGGTGGTGCTCGGGGCCGGATCGCTGACGGGCTCGAGCGGGCTCCCCTCGACTGTCACGGGATTCGTGCAGTGCGTCATCGCCGAGCAGCCTGCCGTCGACCATGGCCACCCTCCGGTCGAACGCGTCGACACGCGCCGCGGCAGCCACTCCGGACCCCGGTTCTCGCGGGGCAACACCATCCCGGCGGTGGCCGTGCCCCACGGGTTCACGTTCGTCACCCCCGCCACCGATGCCTCCGACACGCGCTGGCCGTACCGCCCCAGCATCCACGACGACCCGCCCGGTCGACGCCTGGAGGCCCTGCAGTTCTCGCACCAGCCGAGTCCGTGGATCGGCGACCGCTCGGTGCTGCAGCTGATGCCGTTCGAGGGGCATCCGACGTCCGAGCGCACGGGGCGCCGCCGGCGCATCACCCCGGGCCCACCGCGCGCGCGCCCGCACGCGTACGCCCTCCCGCCCGCAGCCCGCCCTCCGCCCGCCACGCCCGCCCCCCCCCCCCCCCCCGCCACCCCCCCCCCCCCCCCCCCCCCCCCCCCCCCCCCCCCCCCCCCCCCCCCCCCCCCCCCCCCCCCCCCCCCCCCCCCCCCCCCCCCCCCCCCCCCCCCCCCCCCCCCCCCCCCCCCCCCCCCCCCCCCCCCCCCCCCCCCCCCCCCCCC
>NZ_JAGGPD010000514.1 GCF_018613995.1 Microbacterium sp. ISL-103
CGCTCAGAAGCTGCCGATGCCCTTGCCGACGACCGGGACGAGCACGGTGGATGCGGCGATGATCTTACCGATCGCCTGCATCCACTTCGGCAGAGCCGGCTCCTGCCCCCAGGTCGGGAACTGCTACTCGGCTTCGGTGCCGGCCCGCTCTCGACCTGCGGACTCGCGCACCCGGAACCACAATGTGAGTTCCATGATCGCGCGGCCGATCATGTCGTGATCGCCGATGCGCAGATCGTCGAAGGAGTCGCGATAGCCCGAGGCCATCCCCGGCTCGGGAGCGACGAGAGACTGGTACCCCATCGTCCACTCATCGAATCGACGCTCGTGCAGCGGCTCTTCGAGCAGCACGCGGACATCCGTGTGCCGCGGATCTCTGCCGATCGCCTGCATCAGCGCTTCGACGTCGGACCTCGGACCCTCGAGGATCTGCACGAACTCTCCGCCGCGATAGAGCAGCATCCCGGTGATGTCGCGAGCACTGTTCCGCTCTCGACTCACCGCGAGCAGCTCTGCGAGCTCGCGCTCCCCGAACGTGTGAGTGGCGCTGCTGCAGTAGACGAGCGAGACGAGCGGGTGGGGCGCAGTCATCCGGCAGCTCCTCCCCGAGTCTCGATTCCCTCGGAGTTCGCACCGACCTGCAGTGCGGTCGTCACCGCGTCCATCGCCCGATGGTGGTCGGCGAAGTCGCCGACGGCCCGCGAGGCGGCGTCGAATGCGCGCCAGGCGCCGTCGGCTTGACGATCGATGTAGCCGAGGAACGAGCCGTCATGACTGCCGACGTAGAAGCCGTCGGCCACACTCGCCCAGAGCGGGCGGGAGGGGAGCGGCGATTGATCACCCATACCCTCAGCGTACATTCGAGACGGCGACCGGGCTCGGAGCGACGGCGCGTCCTGCGCGCTCTGACAGGATGAGCGACATGATCACCGTTCACCTGCGCTACGAGATCGATCCGGACAAGCTCGACGACTTCACCGAGTACGGCCGAGCGTGGATCCGACTTGTGGCGAAGCACGGCGGAACCCACCATGGCTATTTCATGCCGAGCGAAGGCGACAGCGACGAAGCGTTCGCGCTGTTCACATTCCCCTCCCTGGCCGAGTACGAGATCTACCGCACGGCCTCGAAGGCCGACCCCGAGTGCGTGGCGGCCTTCGAACTGGCCCGCAGAACGCAGTGCATCCGCCGTTACGAGCGCCGGTTCCTCAGCCCCGTCTTCTCGGCAGACGCCGACTGAGACGCCGAGCCCGTCGATGCGCTCACCGCATCCATGTCCTCGCGCGGTTTCGAGTCGACTTGAAGCACTCGAATCGACCTAGCACTACCGCGTCACCGTACGCAAGGGCGAACGCCCTTCTCCGTTCACATGCCACGATCGGCACATGAGCATCGCCCGCATCCCTCCCCGCATCGGCGGGGACGCGGCGTGGGGGGCCGAGGCCGATCTGATGACGCACATCGCGTCCGGCAGTCAGACGGCTCTCGCCCAGCTGTACGACCTCACGTGTGATCGCGTCTTCGGACTCATCCTCAGCGTGATCGATGCCCGCGCATCGGCCGAAGAGGTACTCCAGGACACGTACGTCCACGTCTGGTCGCACGCGCGGGAGTTCGCGACGTATCGAGGAACCGCGAGCGCGTGGATCGCGGAGATCGCGCGACGTCGTGCGGTCGAGCGCATCCAGTCGACCGCGCAGGCGCTGGCGACCGACATCCGCGACGGGCACTTCGAGGCTCCGCCCGGACGCCTGTCCGCGTGATCGAGTAGACCTCAGCCACTCCGCAGCGGCGAGTCCCTTTCGCCGCTCTCAGCCCTGACGGCCTTTGAACCGCGGGTTGATCTTGTTGATCACGAACACCTTGCCTCGACGGCGTACGACCTGGGCGCCGGGCTGATTCTTCAACGACTTGAGTGATGCGCGAACCTTCATGACGATCTCCTTATTGATAATGCTTCTCATTAACAGAGTAGGGTGAGATCCAGCATTCGGTCAAAAGGGAAGAGCAGGTAACCCGTGGGCAGCAGGAATCCCGTCGTCGTCGTCGGAGTATGCGCGCCAGAGCGCCGGTCGTACGCGGAGCGACTGGCGCAGGCGATCGATGGGCATCTGGCACCTCTGACCGACGGACAGCGGGCGCGAGGGCGACAACCCGTCGAGTTCTCCGCAGCGCATCCCTCGATCGCGTGGCGACCTGCGGAGATCGTCGCTGATCTTGCGAGCGAGCTCGACCTCCCCCACCTTCCCCTGACCCAGGACCCTGACGCGTTCGTCATCTGCGTGGTCGACACAGTGCACCTGGGTGACGACCTCCGCGACGGCTCACCCCCCATCCCAGCCCCCCCCGAGGGCGACGACCGACGAGACTTCGGGTCCCGCGCCC
>NZ_JAGGPD010000515.1 GCF_018613995.1 Microbacterium sp. ISL-103
CTAGGGTGGGAGCCATGACGTCGCCTTCTGCCTGCGTGATCACCGTGTCGGACCGATCGTTCGCGGGGGAACGCGAAGACAGGGGCGGCCCCATCGCCGTCGGTCTGCTGAGGGAAGACGGGTGGCACTGCCCGGATGCCGAGGTCGTCGCCGATGGAGCATCTTCGGTCGCCGACGCCCTGCGCAGGGCTGTCGCGCGAGGTGCACGGCTGATCGTGACGACCGGTGGCACCGGGATCGGGCCCCGGGATGAGACTCCCGAGGGAACCCGTCGGGTGATCACCCGCGAGGTTCCGGGGATCGCCGAGGAGCTGCGGCGCAGTGGCCTCGCCGACACCCCGCGGTCGGTGCTCTCTCGCGGGCTCGCCGGCATCGTGGATCCGGCCGGGGCGCTGGTGGTGAATCTTCCCGGATCGACCCGTGCCGTGGCATCCGGAATTCCCGTCGTGCTGACTGTGGCCAGGCACGTCGTCGACCAGGTCGAGGGCGGCGATCACTGATGAACGAGGTGCGGATCGCCGGGATCTCTGACACGCCGCTCGATGTCGACGCGCATCTCGCGGCCGTCGACGACCCTGCGCTGGGTGGCGTGACGACCTTCATCGGCCGCGTGCGCGACAACGATCCCGATGCGAAGACGCCGGTGGTCGGGCTCGAGTACAGCGCGCATCCCGATGCCGAGGCGACGCTGCGGCGGATCGCCGAACAGGCAGCTGCGGATGCCGTGGGCGGGGCCAGAGTGGCGGTCGCCGTGAGCCACCGCGTCGGGCGCCTGGACGTCGGCGATGCCGCGGTGGTCATCGCGGTCGCGGCAGAACATCGGGCCGAGGCCTTCGCCGTGTGCCGGGCNNCCGGGCGAACATCGAGGAAATCAAGCTGTCGCGGCCCGTAGGGAAGCGTAAGGTCGAATCCGACGGTTCGACGTCGTGGAAGGGCATCGGCGGCTGAGCTGATCAGGCCGGCCAGCCCCGTACTCGGGTGTGCGCTTCCGAAGTCCGTGTGCGGTTCCGAAGTCCGTTTTCGGCGTCAGCGGACTTGCGAAGCGTAAGCGGACTTGCGAAGCGTCAGCGGACTCGCGAGGCGCGCGCCCGCATCCGCCCTCCCGCCCGCGATGGTGACTCTCGCCGGCGCTCAGCCTCCGGCGAAGGGCGGCAGCACGTCGATCAGCTGCGCGTCGTCGAGATCACGGTCGTCGTCGCTGCGCACGCCGTCGACCATCACCGCGCACCGCGGGAGGATGTCGGTGAGAGCCGGATGCTCGGCCACGACCGCCGCACGGAGCTGCTCGAGTGTGCGCTCGCCGCGTTCCTCGGACTCGATACCGGCCGCCTCGGCGGCGGCGGCGAAGTAGCGCACGCGAGTCGTCGACAGGGTCATCGGGTCTCTCCCTCGCGCACCCAGTCGCCCGAGCGTCCGCCCGACTTGGCGACGATGCGCACGTCTTCGATCACGACCGAGCGGTCGATCCCCTTGATCATGTCGACGATCGCCAGAGCGCTCACCGATACGGCCGTCAGGGCCTCCATCTCGACCCCGGTGCGGTCGGCGGTGCCGACGGTCGCCTCGACATGGACGCCGTCGTCGACGATGTCGAGTTCGACGTTCGCCCGATGCACCCCGATCACATGAGCGAGCGGCAGCAGGGTGGGCGTTGACTTCGCGGCCTGGATGCCGGCGATGCGGGCCACGGCGAGCACGTCACCCTTCGGAGCGGTGCCGTCGCGCAGCGCGGCGATCACCTCGGCGCTGCAGCGCACGAAGCCGCGGGCGGTGGCGGTGCGGACGGTCGGCTGCTTGGCGGTCACGTCGACCATGCGCGCGTGGCCGGCCGAGTCGAGGTGCGTGAAGCTCATTCGACCAGCATGACATCGATCACGTCGCCCACGGCCACGGCCTCGACCTCGGCGGGCCCGATCGCGAACGCGCGCGCTCGCGCCAGCCCGCCGGTCCGG
>NZ_JAGGPD010000516.1:0-2519 GCF_018613995.1 Microbacterium sp. ISL-103
CATCCCCGGCCACCGCCTCCCGGACACCGCCACAGACGCGAGCGCGATCGACTACACCCGCACCTACCTGCAGTCATTCGAGACAATCCTGGGCCAGACGGATGACGGCGCTGCAGTCACCGCCGCGCTGGTCGAGCGCTACCCGTCCGCGGGTATGCTCATCGCGGCTCAGATCGGGCCGAAGGTTGCGAAGGGTGAGATGACATGGGGCTGAACGAAAACACCACACCGGACCTGTCCACGGCTCCCCGCGACGTGGTCCGCCGGCAGTACCTCGCCTCCGCCGCGGGAGACCTCGACGCCTTGCGGGCAACGCTCGCACCCGACGTCGAATGGAAAGAAATGGCCGGCTTCCCTCTCGCCGGCACCTACCGCACCCCCGAGGGCGTGACCTCGGCCGTAATGGAGAAGCTCGGCGCGGACTGGTCCGGCTGGACAGCACATGACGACAGCTACATTGTCGACGGGGAACACGTCGTCGTCCTCGCCCGCTACACCGCAACCCACCGCGCAACCGGGAAGCCCCTCGACGTCCGTGTCGCGCACGCCTTCGTCGTAAGAGGCGGATTGATCGTCCGATTCGAGCAGTTCGTCGACACCGCCCTCGTGCGCGAAGCAATGGCCTGACCGCTCGGTTGCGTCGCCGGGCTCCAAACGCCGGGCCGTTGCGCACGAGGGACGACACCTCCGCATAGGTGCCCGCATTGCTGCCCTCATTGCGTTCTGTGCCACTGTCCGACTTCCTCACCCAGGCTGTGGTGAACCCAGTCGTACAGGGCACTACCGGGCCAGGGCGGGACAGCCGGGGATACTCGAACCGAAGTCAGGGGGTCGGGGGTTCGAGTCCCCCCAGGTCCACCGAAGAGAAGGCCCCGCGAGATGTCGCGGGGCCTTCTTCGTATGCGCGCGAGAATGGTTTCGGCACCCGCAGCAGCGCAGACCGGAACCGGAGAATATCCAGGGGCTTGCCATCGCGTGGTGTGCCGGATAGAAAGGCCAGGCCGTCCTCATCGACAGGACGGTCTCGACGAGCTGGAGGATACGCGTGCTGGGACTGTTCCGACGACCGGAGATCATGTCAGACGGCGTACCGCCGATCAGGGAGACAGGCCTCTGGTCCCGCGGTCTCGGGCTCGCGGCAACGCGCAGTCTGCAGACGCTCGCCGTGCTCGCTCTGGTCGCCGTCGGCGTCTTGGTGATCACTCAGCTGTCCCTCGTCTTCATCCCCGTGACGATCGCCCTGATCCTCGCGTCTGCGATCCATCCGCTCGTCGCCTTCATGCGTCGACGCGGGGTGCCCTCGATTCTGGCGACCTGGATCGCGCTCATCGGCATCCTCGCCATCCTGGGCGGGATCGTCTGGGTGATCGTGCTGACCGTTCGTTCTCAGTGGGACGATCTCATCGAATCCGCGACCGACGGCATCAGCCAGGTCACGGCATGGCTCGACACTCTGCCGTTCAACATCGCATCGATCGATCTCGATGAGATCTGGGCGGGAGTCGGAGACTTCCTGACCAGCGCCTCCTTCGGACGCGGTGCTCTCGCAGGGGTCTCGGCCACGGCGAGCTTCTTCACCGGCCTCGCGCTGATGATCGTCGTGCTGTTCTTCTTCCTCAAGGACGGCCCGCGCATCTGGGAGTTCCTGCTGCGCCCCTTTACCGGGGAGAGCTACGAGCGCGCACGACGCATCGGCGACAAGACGGTGGACGTCTTCGGCGGCTACATCCGCGGAACGTCGATCGTGGCAGCCGCCGACGCCCTCGGCATCGGCATCGGACTCGCCATCCTCCAGATCCCGCTCGCGATCCCGCTCGCCGTGATCGTCTTCCTCACCGCCTTCATCCCGCTCGTGGGCGCGACGGCCGCCGGAATCCTCGCCGCGCTCGTGGCGCTCGTCACGCACGGTCCGGTGGCAGCACTCATCGTCGTCGGCATCGTCGTTCTCGTGAACCAGCTCGAGGGCAACTTCCTGCAGCCGGTCGTGATGGCTCGATCCCTCAAGCTGCATGCGCTGGTCATCCTGCTCGCTCTGACGACCGGCACGATCCTCGGCGGAATCGTCGGCGCTGTTCTCTCCGTGCCGATCGCTGCTGTCGCCTGGGGAATCATCACGGTGTGGGACGGCCCGCACACGCCCGCTCGCCCGTTCCGCAAGAAGCGTCCCGAGACGGTCTGAGCGCTGCCCCCTCCCCTCTCGTCGCCGGTCGAGTACTCCTCCTCCGCGGGCGAGTCAAGGCGGTCGCCCCGCCGCAGTGCGCGAACTACCGTGACGAGCACATCTCACGAGAGGAGTCACTGATGACGAACAACCCGATACCGCCGCTCGTTCCGAAGCCGGACGATGAGTATGCGATCGACGGCGTCCCGCATCGCGTGGTCGACGGAGAACCCGTCCTCGACACGGATGCGGATGACGACCAGGTCGACGGTGCGGCCGCCGACCGCCTCGCCGCGGAGCAGCCCGATCACGAGGACCGCTGAGTCCTCTCCGCCCGCCCATCGCGCGGCAGGACCCG
>NZ_JAGGPD010000516.1:2561-4723 GCF_018613995.1 Microbacterium sp. ISL-103
GGTGTAGCGCGCAGCCAGCGGCAGATCGCGGAGCCAGACGACTTCGACCTCGGTATCGGCGTATTCGTAGACGCAGGCCACGACGTGCCGGGCGTCGTTCGCCTCGTATCGGCGATCGTTGATCACCCATTCCGATGGCGTGACCCGACGCAGCACATATCTAGGATCTGGATCTCCGGACATGAAATTCCTCCAAGACTCTCTCCCCCACTGCCGATGATCCACGCTGAGATCCGAAGATCACAGGGGCTTGACAGGTGAGAAGAGGTGCTTCGGAGTGCCGTGTCAGCCGGTCGGCCGAATGGTCAGGTCGGTGAGAGCGGCGTCGTCGGGCAGATCGAGCGCGGTGAGGATCGTCGTCGCGACCGAATCCGCAGCGATGAATCGCGCAGGATCGTAGTCGCGACCCTCCTGCTGGTGCACGCGCTCCTGCATCGGCGTCGCGGTGCGCCCCGGATAGATCGACGTCACGAGCACACCGTGCTCGGCCTCTTCGGCGCGCAGCGAGTCGGCCAGGGCCTTGAGACCGTGCTTCGACGCCGCATACGCCGACCACCCGGCGTGCGCGTGCAGCCCCGCGCCGGAGTTGACGAACACTATCCGCGCATGGGAGACGCGCAGAAGGGGCAGCAGGAGCCTCGTGAGTTCCGCGGGCCCGACCAGATTGACCGCGAGCTGACGCTCCCAGAGAGTGGCGGACAGATCCGCGACCGGTCCGAGATCGACGACGCCGGCGACATGGACCAGAGAATCGATGCGTTCGGGCAGCGGCTGCTTCGACAGCGCCCATGAGAGCCGACCAGGCGTCGACAGGTCGCCGACCAACGCGGAGGCACCGGGCAGCGATGCGGTGATCTCCTTGGCGCGGCCCGCATCACGGGCGAGCACCACGACCTGATCACCGCGGTCGAGAAGTCGGCGCGCCAGGGCAGCGCCGATACCGGAACCGGCACCGGTGATCAGGTGAACGCGCATGTCAGCCGCGGTCTGCGGCGGCGGGATCGGCGAGCTCGAAGGGAACGACGGGGCAGTCCTTCCACAGACGCTCGAGGCCGTAGTAGACGCGCTCCTCCTGGTGGAAGACGTGCACGATCAGGTCACCGAAGTCGAGGAGCACCCAGCGGGCCTCGGCACGGCCTTCGCGGCGCACCCGCTTGTGCCCGGCTTCGAGCAGTTGGTCTTCGATCTCGTCGGCGATGGCGGCGACGTTTCGCTCGCTGTTTCCGGTGACGAGCAGGAAGATGTCGACGAGCGGCAGGGGCTCCGACACGTTGAGCGCGACGAGGTCTTCACCACCCTTCGATACGGCGGCGTCTGCAGCGATCTGCAGCATCTCTTCGGCGGTTTCAGGTGACTGCATCAGAACACATTCATGGAGAAGGCGACGATCAGGGAAACGCCCAGCGCGAGCGCCAGACCACCCGCCACGATCGCGAGGATGAGCATTAGCTTGTTGCCTTTTTCGGGGGCGGGCGGGCGGATGACCTCGCCGGCGGGCTTGATGGTGCTGACCGCCGAGCTTGCGGCGATCGGCGTGGGAGAGGAGGCAGGAGGCAGTTCGCCATCGATGAGGACGGCATCCACATCCTTGCCGTCGGTGGTTCCGTGAGCGTGTCCCTGCGAGCCGAGGCCCTTGGGAAGCCCGTACGACCCGGTCACGAGGAGCTCTCCCNNCGAAGGACGGCACGAACGGCTTCTTCGTCTCGGCGGGATCGCTCAGCAGCTCCTGTCCGAACGCGGGGCTGACCGTGGGGCGTTCGTCTTCGGTGATGTCCGAATCATCGGCCTCGTCGACATCTGCCAGCACGTCGTCGGTCTCGGCGAGATCGTCGTCGCCGTCATCGTCGACAGGAGTCTCGATCTGGATGCCGAGAGCGGCGACCGCGACGGCGACGTCCTGCTTCTCGTCGTCCTCGGCCTTCGCCTCAGCGACAGCCTCGTCGTCCGCCGCGGCGGACGGCTCCGGCGTGAACGGGAACGCGTCGCTGCTGTCGACACCTGCAGAGGCACTCACCGGCGCGGGAACCGCCACGTCGTCGGCTGCATCGTCGTCATCGACGTCGGCATCCGCGGGCGCTGCCGGAGTGAAGGCGGGGACCGCGGTCACGAGACCGGGCGCCTCGGGAAGCGGCTCGACAGCAGCGATGACCGGCCCGTCGTCG
>NZ_JAGGPD010000517.1 GCF_018613995.1 Microbacterium sp. ISL-103
GTCAGAGGAGACCAGCGTCCTGCGGTCGGATGGCGCAACCCGCCGTTCGGTGCATGCGCGAGGCGGAGTGCGCGAGCCTCTTCGGCCTCGAGCGCCACCGCGACGATCGGAGGCGGGGTCGACGGCAGACGCTCGACCGGGTCCACGGCGTCTCCCTCGCTGAGAACCGTCTCAAGGTGCGCGATCCACATGAGCTGAGTGCGGTGGTTCGCGGCGGCGCGGAGCGCACCCTCGTGCAGGGACACCGCGGCGAAGGACGGCGTGGCTCGCTCGAGCGATGCGAGTGCCGCCGCCAGGAAGGCGTCCGCCGGCGACGGATGTGCGAGCAGGCCGGTCTCGGCGGCGAGATCCAGTGCCTCCTCGGAGACCGCCGCGGCACGGCGCAGCCGTCCTGCCCACGCTTCCAGCAGCGCGAGCGAGCCGAGAAGATGGATCCGATACAGGCTGTACTGGCCCCCTGGCGCGGCGAGCGCCTCGTCGAATCGTCGTCGCGCCGCGGTGAGATCGCCCGAGAGGAAGAGCGCTCGGCCCGCCGAGGTCAGCGAACTCGTGCGCAGCAGGTGCGGGTGCGTGAGGCCCAGCAGCTCGGGCGGGTGCAGATCGGGATGCTCGCTGAGCAGTGCCGCAGCCGACTCCGCAGCCTGCAGTGCGATGCGGGGGTCAGACCGGAACTGCGCCCGCGCGGCGAGGAACGTATGAATGACCACCGAACGGCCCGGTGTGAGCGTTGGCCGATCGGCCTGTTCGCGCAGCACGTCCTCGGCTCGGGCCGCGTCTCCGTTCATCATCAGCAGCATCCCGCGGAGGATCTCGACGTCAGGTCGGGTCGCACGGAACTCTGCCGGCAAAGCATCGAGCCACCGACTGACCGACACCGTGTCGTTGCGTTCGAGCACCTCGCGGCCGTGTCCGGAGATGACGGTCGCCGCCCGCTCCCACGATCCGGCCTCGAGGAGGTAGTCGATGGCTGAAGGCGCATCACCCCGGGCGAGGTGCCAATCGGCCGCGGCCGTGCAGATCTCGGTCGCCGCTCCGGGGTGCTCGGCCTTCAACCGGTAGCGCAGGAGCTCTCGGAACATCGGGTGAAAGCGGAACCACTCCCGGTTTCGATCGAGGGCGACGAGGAACATGGACTCTCTCTCGAGCTCCTCGAACAGCGAGGTCGCGTCGCCGACGGAGAGGATCGACTCGACGAGTTCCGCGGACATCCGGTCGAGGCCCGACAGGTGCAGCAGCAGCGACCGTCGCTCGGGCGGCTGCTGGGCCAGGGCCTGTTCGCTGAGATACTCGGAGATGAGGCGATCGGTGCCGCGAAGTTCACTCGCGAAGTGCTCCGGATCGTCTTCATTGCGCAGACCGAGACCGGTCAGCACGACACCGGCGGCCCATCCCTCAGTGCACTCCATCACTGCTGTGAGGGTGCGAGGACTGACTGGAGCGCCGTTGATCCGCCCGAGCAGCGTCGCACTCGCGGCCTCATCGAGCGCGAGGTCGC
>NZ_JAGGPD010000518.1 GCF_018613995.1 Microbacterium sp. ISL-103
GAAGGCGCTGTCGTTCGACGCGCAGGTCATCTCGATGGACGAGCCGACCGCGGCGCTCAGCGACCGCGAGGTCGAGCTGCTCTACGCGATCATCCGCCGACTCACCTCGCGCGGGGTCGCCGTGATCTACGTCTCGCACCGGCTGAAGGAGATCTTCGATCTGTGCGACCGCATCACGATCCTCAAGGACGGCGCACTCGTGTCGACCGATGAGACGGGCGCGCTGACGACCGACGAGCTCGTGCGCCGCATGGTCGGCCGCTCGATCCAGTCGTACTACCCCGACGCCGTCGAGGGCACCGTGGTGGGGGAGCCGCGGCTCGAGCTCGACGGCTGCGGCAACGCGTTCGTCGACGGGGTCTCGCTCACGCTTCGTGCCGGTGAGATCGTCGGGATCGCCGGGCTCCAGGGCTCTGGTCGCACCGAGCTGGTGGAGGGCGTCTTCGGGATCGATCCGTTCGTGCGCGGCGCCATGCGGGTCGACGGCGCGCCGACGCGCATCACCAGCGCCAGGGCCGCCGTGCGAGCGGGCCTCGCCCTCGTCTCGGAGGATCGCAAGGCTCAGGGCCTCGCGCTGGGTCAGTCGGTGCTCGACAACACCCTGCTCGTGATCCGCAGCGTCTTCGCCGGTCGCACCGCGGCGTCCAGACGCGAGGTGCCGGGAGTGCTCAGCTCTCTCGAGATCAGCTCGCGCGGCCTCGACCAGGAGGTGCGCTTCCTCTCGGGCGGCAATCAGCAGAAGGTCGTGCTCGCGAAGTGGCTGCTCACCCAGCCGCAGATCGTGCTCTTCGACGAGCCGACCCGCGGCATCGACGTCGGCGCCAAATACGCCGTGTACCAGCTCATGCGGGATCTCGCGGCTCAGGGCAAGGCGGTGCTCATGGTGTCGAGCGAACTCCCGGAGGTCATCGGCATGAGTGATCGGATCCTCGTGATGCACGACGGCCAGCTCGTCGCCGAGCTGCCGGCCGGATCCGCCGAGCATGAGATCCTCGGCGCGGCCACGGGCGCCACCATCGACGGAGGTGCACGATGAAGCGGTTGCGGATCGACTCGACGGTCATCGTGCTCGGCATCCTGATCCTGACGCTCATCGTCGGTGCCATCCTCGTCGGCACCGTGGGCCGGAACTTCTTCAGCCCCGGCAACATCCGCGACATCCTCACCGGAATGAGCGTGCTCGGACTCGTCGCGATCGGCCAGACCCTCGTGGTGCTCGGCGCGTCACTCGACCTGTCGGTCACCTACGTCATCAGCCTGTCGAGTCTGCTCGCCGCGACCACCATGAACGGCGATCCGGCGAACATCCCCGCGGCGATCGTCGTGACGCTGGTCGTCTGCGCCGCCATCGGCCTGGTCAACGGACTGATCGTGACGGTGCTCAAGGTCAACGGCTTCATCGCCACCCTGGGAGTGGGACTGATCCTGCAGGGCATCCTCAACACGAACTTCGAGGGATCCGCGGGCATGGTGCCGTGGGAGTTCCAGCTCATCGGCGCCACAGGCGTCGGGCCGGTGCCCGTGTCGACGATCATCATGATCGTGCTCGCCGTGGTCGTCTGGTTCCTGCTGAACCGCACACGCACCGGCGCCCACCTCTTCGCCGTCGGCGGCGACCCCGAGATCGCGCGCCTGTCGGGAGTGCGCACCCGCCCGCCGTTGATCGCGGCGCACGTGCTCTGCTCTGTCTTCGCGGGACTTGCCGGCCTGCTGCTCGCAAGCCGTCTCGGCGTCGGCAGCCCCACCGTCGGCCAGCAGGGCGGCTACGCGCTGCTCTCGATCGCCGCGGTCGTGCTCGGCGGCACGCTGCTGCTCGGCGGCCGAGGATCGGTGTGGGGTGCGCTCGGCGGTGTCGCGATCCTCGCGGTGGTCGACAACGTGATGAGCGTCATGCAGGTGAACCCGTTCCTGAAGGACGTCGTCCGCGGCGTCGTGATCGTGGCCGCGGTCGCCGTCTACAGCCGCCGTGCGATCGTCCGACGCCGCCCGCGCTTCGGCGCCGGAGGCACGAGAACAGGCGGGGACGACGCCGCCAAGGCCGCTGAGGCGGAGATGGCGGCCGCTGCCTCGGAGCTCGCGGATACCGCCGCCGCCGCGGAAGGAGGCCGCGCATGAACGCGCTGCGCACACTCGTCAGCCCTCGCGGGGCGGTGTTCCTGCTGCTCGTGATCCTGCTCGTGGCCGTCATGATCCTGAACCCGAGCTTCGCGGAGCCCGGTCAGTTCATGCGCTTCATCCAGCGGGTGGCCCCGATCGCGATCGTCGCGATCGGCCAGTACTTCGTCATCATCGCGGGCGAGTTCGACCTGTCGCAGGGATCGCTGATCACCGCACAGGTGATCATCGCCGGCAACCTCGTCGGGCAGGACGATGCGCGCACCGTGCCGGTGCTGCTGCTCATGGTCGTCTTCGGGGCGGTGGTCGGGCTCGTCAACGGCGTCATCACG
>NZ_JAGGPD010000519.1:0-726 GCF_018613995.1 Microbacterium sp. ISL-103
CATCAAGAGCTTCCTGCAGTCGCGCACCGTCGCGTGGCGCGGCGATGCGGATGTGCGGGACGATCTGCAGCATCGCGAGATCCCACATGCCGTGGTGACTCGGGCCATCAGGGCCGGTGACGCCCGCGCGGTCGAGTACGAAGGTGACTCCTGCCCGGTGCAGGGCGACATCCATGAGCACTTGGTCGAATGCACGCCCCATGAACGTCGCGTAGACGGCGACGACGGGATGCAGGCCGCCGAAGGCGAGGCCCGCGGCAGAGGCGACGGCGTGCTGCTCGGCGATGCCGACGTCGTACACGCGATCGGGGAACCGCTCGGCGAACGGCGCGAGTCCTGTGGGCCGCAGCATGGCGGCCGTCATCGCGATGACATCGCTGCGCTGCTCGCCGATGGCGACGAGAGCGGCGGAGAAGACGTCCGACCAGCCGGTGCCGCTCGACGAGAGCGTCTCACCGGTGGTGGGGTCTATGCGTCCGACGGCATGGAACTGGTCTGCCTCATCGTCGCGCGCCGGCTGGTATCCGCGGCCCTTCTCCGTGATCGTGTGCACGATCACCGGAGCACCGTAGGACTTCGCGAGTTCGAGGGTCTCGAGCAGTGCCGGCAGGTCGTGACCGTCGACCGGGCCGAGGTATTTGATGTCGAGATTGGAATACAGCGCTTCATTGTTGGTGAAGCGCGACAGGAATCCGTGGGTTCCCCCGCGCACGCCGCGGAAGAGGG
>NZ_JAGGPD010000519.1:781-1936 GCF_018613995.1 Microbacterium sp. ISL-103
ACGAGCGACCGTTGTCGTTGACCACGATCACGAGGTTGCGATCGTTGTCATCCGAGATGTTGTTGAGGGCCTCCCAAGTCATGCCGCCGGTGAGTGCTCCGTCTCCGACGACGGCCACCACGTGACGATCCGCGCGACCGGTCGCGGTGAGGGCCCGAGACACGCCGTCAGCCCAGCTGAGCGAACTCGACGCGTGAGAGGACTCCACGACGTCGTGGGCGCTCTCCGCTCGCTGCGGATACCCGGCGAGCCCGCCACGCAGCCTCAGCGACGAGAAGTCCTGTCGCCCGGTGAGCAGTTTGTGCACGTAGGACTGGTGCCCCGTGTCGAAGATGAACGGGTCGTCGGGCGACGAGAAGATCCGATGCAGAGCGATCGTCAGCTCGACGATGCCCAGGTTCGGGCCGAGATGTCCGCCTGTGCGCGACACGTTCTCGATGAGGAACTCGCGGATCTCTCCTGCGAGTTCGACGAGCTGGTCCTCAGACAGGGAGTCGAGGTCACGGGGTCCTGAGATGCTCGGAAGAATGGGCATCTGCACCTCCTCTTAGGCACCGTTGGCGGCATCCGATTCCGGTTCGGAAGCCTGCTCGATCCTACCGCGGGCAGCCGGGAAAGCTCGGGGAACGACTCTCCCCTTGACACCGGCCTCGAGACGCGAGAAGGGCCCGGTTCCGAAGAACCGAGCCCCTCTGGATGCGGCGGGTGATCAGACCAGCGAACGCAGCACGTACTGCAGGATGCCGCCGTTGCGGTAGTAGTCGGCCTCACCGGGTGTGTCGATGCGGACGACCGCGTCGAACTCGACGACCTGCTTGCCCTCGGGCGAGTGCTCGCTCGGGGTGGCCGTGACGCGCACCGTCTTCGGGGTCACTCCGTTGTTGAGTTCCTCGAGACCCGAGATCGAGACGACCTCGGTGCCGTCGAGACCCAGCGACTCCCAGCTCTCGCCGGCGGGGAACTGCAGCGGGACGACGCCCATGCCGATCAGGTTCGAGCGGTGGATGCGCTCGAAGCTCTCGGTGATGACCGCCTTGACGCCCAGCAGGCTCGTGCCCTTGGCCGCCCAGTCTCGCGACGAACCGGAGCCGTACTCCTTGCCACCGAAGATGACGAGGGGCGTGCCCTGCTCCTGGTAGGTCATGCCCGCGTCGT
>NZ_JAGGPD010000520.1:0-505 GCF_018613995.1 Microbacterium sp. ISL-103
GTGAACTCCGGCGGCGGCGCAGGGAACAGAAGCGTGTGCAGGCGAGCGCGGCGCGTCGTGCTGTCGCCGGCCAGCGCGGCCTCGTCGTCTGCGGAGATCTCCGTCAATCCGGTACGCACCGATCGCCCGGCCAGCACCTTGGCACGGAAGGGCTCGGGCCATCCGCCCGGAAGATCGCCGAGCTCTCCCGCCATGAACCCCACGACGGAGTCGGGAACGTCATACTTCTCGGGGTTCGCCTCGAAGTCCGCGGGGTCGGCTTTCACCGCAGCGAGGTGCAGTGCGAGGTCGCCGACGACCTTTGACGAGGGGGTCACCTTGGGAACCCGCCCGAGGATCCGATCGGCTGCGGCGTACATGTCCTCGATGAGCTCGAAGTCATCGGCGAGGCCGAGGGCCTTGGCCTGCTGACGCAGGTTCGACAGCTGTCCTCCGGGAATCTCGTGATGGTAGACGCGTCCGGTGGGCCCTGGCAGCCCGGACCCGAAAGGCCCGTACACCCGGC
>NZ_JAGGPD010000520.1:544-2927 GCF_018613995.1 Microbacterium sp. ISL-103
GCGGATGCCGCATCCACGGCATCCACCCCGGCGGCGCTGGCGGCGAGCAGCGTCGCGAGCTGACCACCCGGGGTGTCGTGCGTGTGCAGATGCACAGGGAGGTCGAAGCGGTCGCGCAGTGCGGCGACGAGCCTGGCTGCTGCAGCCGGCCGCAGCAGACCCGCCATGTCCTTGATCGCGATGATGTGGGCCCCGGCTGCGACGATCTGGTCAGCGAGGCGCAGGTAGTAGTCGAGCGTGTAGAGATCTTCCGCCGGGTTCAGGAGGTCTCCGGTGTAGCAGAGCGCTACCTCGGCGACGGCAGTGCCGGTGCTGCGCACCGCCTCGATCGCCGGCCGCATCTGCTCGACGTCGTTGAGCGCGTCGAAGATCCGGAAGATGTCGACCCCGCTCGCCGCGGCCTCTCGCACGAACGCCTCGGTCACGGCCGTCGGGTACGGGGTGTAGCCGACCGTGTTGCGTCCACGGAGGAGCATCTGGATGGCCACGTTCGGCAGAGCTGCACGGAGCTTGTCGAGGCGCTCCCACGGATCCTCGCCGAGGAAGCGCAGTGCGACATCGTACGTAGCGCCGCCCCAGGCCTCGACCGAGAGCAGCTCCGGCGTCATTCGAGCGATGTGGGGTGCCACTGCGACGAGGTCACGAGTGCGGACCCGTGTCGCCAGCAGTGACTGGTGCGCGTCCCGGAAGGTGGTGTCGGTGACCGCGAGCGCGCTCTGCTCACGCAGGCTCTTCGCGAAGCCCTCGGGACCGAGGTCGAGGAGGCGCTGACGCGAGCCGGCGACCGGTTGCGCGGTCATGTCGAGCGCGGGGAGCTTGGTTCGCGGATCGATCGACCCGGGATGCGCGCCGTTCGGCTTGTTGACCGTGACGTCGACCAGCCAGTTCAGGATCCTCGTGCCGCGGTCCTTGGACTCGCGTCCGCGGAGAAGGTCGGGGCGCTCGTCGATGAACGACGTGCTCACGTCTCCGGCGATGAAGGCGTCGTCGTCGAGCAGCGCCTGCAGGAACGGGATGTTCGTCGAGACGCCCCGGATGCGGAACTCCGCCAACGCGCGGCGGGCACGAGCGACCGCTGCGGGGTAGTCGCGTCCGCGACAGGTGAGCTTGGCGAGCATCGAGTCGAAGTGCGGGCTGATCTGAGCGCCCTGGTGCACGGTACCGCCGTCGAGGCGGATGCCGGCGCCACCGGGCGACCGGTACGTGGTGATCTTGCCGGTGTCCGGCCGGAAGCCCTGAGTCGGGTCCTCGGTGGTGATGCGGCACTGCAGGGCAGCGCCGCGCACATGGAGGTTCTCCTGCTCGAGCCCGAGCTCGGCGAGCGTCTGCCCGGCGGCGATGCGCATCTGCGTCTGCACGAGGTCGACGTCGGTGACCTCCTCGGTCACGGTGTGCTCGACCTGGATGCGCGGGTTCATCTCGATGAAGACGACCTCGCCGGTACGCTCCCCCGCTGTCTCGAGCAAGAACTCGACGGTCCCCGCGTTCTCGTACCCGATCGACCGGGCGAAGGCGACGGCATACCCGTGCAGTGCGGTGCGGATGCTCTGGTCGAGATTCGGTGCCGGTGCGATCTCGACCACCTTCTGGTGGCGGCGCTGCACCGAGCAGTCTCGCTCGAAGAGGTGAACGGTCTCACCGGTCTTGTCGGCGACGATCTGCACCTCGATGTGGCGGGGGCGCAGCACGGCCTGCTCGAGGAACATCCGCGGGTCGCCGAACGCGCTCTCCGCTTCGCGCATCGCCTCAGCGAGCGCGGGAGCGAGCTCCGCCGCGGACTCGACCCGACGCATGCCTCGGCCGCCGCCACCGGCGACGGCCTTGGCGAAGAGCGGGAAGCCGATCTCCGAGGCCTGTGCCACGAGCGCGTCGATGTCGTCAGATGCTTGCGTCGACCGGAGCACGGGGACACCGGCATCGATCGCATGGCGCTTCGCCTCGACCTTGTTGCCTGCCATCTCGAGGACGTGGGCGGGCGGGCCGATGAAGACGATGCCGTTCGCCGCGGCCTTCTCGGCCAGCTCCGGGTTCCCCGACAGGAAGCCGTAGCCCGGGTAGATCGCGTCCGCTCCGGCATCCTTGGCGACCCTGATGATCTCGTCGACGTCGAGATAGGCCCGGACCGGGTGCCCCCGCTCGCCGATCTCGTACGCCTCATCGGCCTTGAGCCGATGCACGGACCCACGGTCTTCGTGAGGGAAGACGGCGACCGTTCTCGCCCCGACCTCGAATGCCGCTCGGAAGGCGCGGATCGCGATCTCGCCGCGGTTCGCCACAAGGATCTTCTGGAACATGCACACCTCTGGAAGCTCGATGCGCGCCGTGATCGGGTGCACATGGGGCGGGGCTGAGTGTGCACCCAGCATAGGGGAACGTAAAGTGG
>NZ_JAGGPD010000521.1 GCF_018613995.1 Microbacterium sp. ISL-103
CGCACCAACGGCGCATTGCCGACGATCGAGGTCGTCGCGTTCTTGAACCCCTCGGAGAACAGGTTGATCACCACGATCCCCGAGAACAGGTACACGGCGTAGTTGGGCAGCCCGCGATCGAGATCCATGAAGATCCCGAGCACCACCCAGAAGACGAGGAACTGGGCGGCCGGGCGTACGTACGACCAGGTCCATCCGAGCACGGAGTTGCGATACCGGGTGGTGACGCCGGTGCGCACCAGGAGGTTCAGCAGATAGCGCCAGCGCACCACATCGATGAGCCCACGGCTCTTGCCGGGGGTTTCGAAGTCGGAACGCGGGACGGCGGCGAAAAGATCTCGGGTATCAGTCACAGGCCCACTCATTCGGCGACGGCGACGATGGCCGCCTCGATCTCTGTAGTTTACGACACGTGACCTGAAGGCTCCGGTAGCAGCGAGGCGTTCGTTCGGGCCTCACCGCGTCGGGGGCCCGATGCGATCAGCCAGCCACCGCCGGTAGGCGTCCGTGGATACCGTGGCCCAGATGCCCGTATCGGGCGCGACCTCTCTGACCGAGGGCTGAGAGATCTGGTCAGACGCTTCCAGTCGTCGCACGGCCTGAGCGACCGACGAGATGCGCGGACCGAAGGCATCGCCGATGACGCTCGCCGAGAAGGCGCTGTCGCGAGGGATCACGTGGCACCCGAAGGCGACCGCCTCGAAGAGCACCGTGCTCGCGACCCCGATCACGGTGTGCGTGTCGGCGAGAGTCGCGTACACGTCGGGGGCTTCGTCGATGGAGATGCCGGGGTGCGCGGCGATGCGCGGATACCGCTCGTCGACGACCTCACGCTCGCCCGGATGCGGCCGGAACACGACACGCCAGTCCGGACTGAGAGCGCCTCGGAGCTCCTCCACGAAACGGTCTGTCTCGTCGGGTTCGGCGCGCGAGGAGATGACCAGGAGCTGTCGCTCGCGGACGCGCGGGGCCGCGGTCGCCAGACGCTCGAGATGCGGCTTGCCTATCGCCGTCTTCCGCGCGGGGATCGTCACCCCCTCCGACCAGAACTCGCCGAACGTGAGCAGCTCGTCCGGCAGAGCACGACGCAGCGCAGGATGCTCGAAGGCACGACCGTAGTTGTATGCGGCGTGAGAGGGTCCGATCCAGCCGTGCTGGGGCTCGGCGACGTAGGCGCCCGCATCCTTGAAGACTCCGACCGTCTCTCCGTTGTACGTGTACGACGCGGTGTCCATGATCACGACCCGCGGCCGCACCCGTCTCACCATGCGGCGCAACTCCGCCAGCTCGTGCGGACGATGGGCTTCCGTGCGCAGCACACGACGACGGATGCCGCCGATCTGCGAGGGCTGGAGGTCCAGCTGCTGTGCGAAATATCCCAGAAGACGATCGATCGCCGCCACCGTGGCAGCCGGCGGCGCATAGCCCCGCGCCCAGAGTCGCGCGCGGGCGGTGGTGGGTTCCATGCTGAGGGTCGGGCGGAACGCGGGCGGGCCCAGCGGTGACGGAAGCGGGCGACGCTGCACCACGAGAGCAGACGGGGTCGCCTCGGCGAAATCGTCCACCAACCAGTTTCGGGTTCGTCCTCCGGCCGAGGCCACGGTGCCCCCACCGACGTAGAAGAGGACGTCGTGCCGCCTCGCGCGCCGGGCGGCGTCGCTGCGATTCGGGAGGAACGCCTTTGCGAGCCGCCTCGCCTCTCCCCAGCGGGTCCAGTTGTCCGTCTCGACCGCGACGCTTCCGGTGACGCTCTCGGAGAGAGCCCAGGCGATCTGCATCCGCACCTGGGCCCAGAACGGCACCGTCGAGCCGGGAAGGATCTCGAACAGCTCCGCGGGCTCCGCGTCCTCGAGATCGAGGATCCGACGCATCTCCGGCGTCGTCTTCACGGACGGCCCGCGATCGGCGGCTGTCACAGATCCTCCCGCTGCCCCATGAGCCACTCGACGATGCGGAAGTCGAACTCGCTGTCGACGTCGATCGAACGCTCCGCAGGCATCTCGTACAGGATCGTCGAGGGGAAGAACACGACCTGGTCCTCGAGCAGCGCTTCTCTGCGCCACACGTAGATCGATCCGTTCATGTCGAAGCATCGGGGTGCGTCCTGCCGGCGCAGGACCGCGTCGCCGGGAGTCTTCGCGACGGCCACCGTGCCGTCCGGCTGCTCCTCGACGAGATTGAAATACGGGTTGCGTCGAGCTTCGGCTCCCGTGATCACCGAGGCGACATCCGCCTGCTCGAACATCTCGACCGCGGCGCGGATGTCATCGACGGTCCGCAGCGGACTGGTGGCGTCCAGGTCGACGCAGACGTCGTAGCGTTCCCCGGTCCGCTCTTCGGTGGAGCGCACGGCATGCGCGATCGCCGGCACCTTGCCCGCGGTGTCGGTCGCCATCTCGGGTGGCCTGGTCACCACACCCGTGGCGCCGAAAGAGGGGGCGAGTGCGAGGATCTCCTCGGAATCGCTCGAGACGACGACCTGGTCGAACAGCCCGGTCGCGACCGCCTGGGCGACGGAGTGACCGAACAGCGGACGCCCTGCAACCACGCGCAGGTTCTTGCCCGGAACCCCCTTCGAGCCCGCGCGGACCGTGATCGTGCAGATCCTCATCGTCTACTCCGTTCCCACGCCTGACGCGCGCGTTCGAGATCTTCGGGGCGACCCACGTCGATCCACTCCTCGTGGATCTCGAACGCGCCCACGTGCCGGCCGCCGTCCATGAGCCGAGCCAGCAACGTCGGCATGTCGCAGTACTCGTCGGCGACCAGCGTGTCGAGCGCGAGGGGTTCGAGCACATAGATCCCGGCACTCACGAGCTCGCTGTGGTACGGCTTCTCGGCCAGCGCCACGACGCTGTCACCGTCGCGGCGGATGACACCGAAGGGGATCTCGAAACCGTACTCCCGTGCCCCGATCGTGGCCGCGGATCCGGCGCCGCGATGGAAGGCGAGCATCCTGCGCAGGTCGACCTGGGTGAGCAGGTCGGAGTTCATCACGACGAAGGGCTGATCGATCTCGCTCGCGAGCTGCGCGAGAGCGCCGGCGGTGCCCAGCGGCGCGGGCTCGTGCAGGTAGGTGATCTCGAGCCCGTGCGCCTCGCCGTCTCCGAGGTGCTCCTCGATCAGATGGCCGAGGTGGTTGACCGACACATGGATGCGGCGGAAACCCTGCTCGCGCAGCCTGCTGAGGATGATGTCGATCATCGGAACGTCGCCCAGCGGCACGAGCGGCTTGGGGATGTCCTTGGTGATCGGATACAGGCGCTGCCCGCGTCCGCCGGCCATGAGCACCACGGGTGTGGCTATCGCGGTCGAGATGCGATCCCGCTCACCGACCACGTCGACCATCCGCCCGCTCTCGTCGACCACGGCGACGACACGGATGCCGCGACGCCGCTTGATCGCATCGACGTCTTCCTGGCTGGCGGTGGGCGGCACGACGGCAGGATCGAGGTTCATCACGGATCGCACCGGGTCCTCCAGCGCAGAGCCGGAGATGAGCCCCCGGCGGATGTCGCCGTCGCTCACAGCGCCCACGAGGACGCCGTTCTCATCTTCGACGAACACGACCTGCAGACCACCACGATCGAGCTGCAGCAGCGCGTCGCGGATGCTGGTGCCCGGCGTCGTCGAGAGGAACTCCCGATCTGTCATGGCTGCTCATCCTTCTTTCGCATCGGTCGCGCGGGGACGCCGACGACAGTGGTCCCGTCGGGGACGTCCGTCAGCACGACGGCGCCCGCTCCGACGGTCGATCCCGACCCTACCGTCAGTCCCTGGAGGATCCGCGAGCCCAGACCGATGTGCGCTCCCTCTCCGACTCGGACGTCGCCGGCGAGCACCGAACCGGGTGCCAGGTGTGCGTGGTCGCCGATCACCGCGTCGTGTTCGACGATCGCCCCCGAGTTGATGAGCACACCGTCACCGATGACAGCCCCGGCGTTGACGATCGCCCCGGCCAGCACCTGTGCGCCGGCCCCCAGGCGCACGGAGGGATCGACGAACGCACGTGGGTGCACCACCGTCTCCACCGTCAGCCCGCGCGAGACGGCGAGGCGGTGCATCCGCGCCCGGGCCCCGACCGCTCCCAGTCCGTTGACGATCGACGTCCGAGCGGGGTCGAACCCGTCGAGCAGCTCGTCGCCACCGAGGTGAGGGAGGCTCAGATCTCGGTCGGCAGTGTCCGGTCCGATGAATCCGCGCACCTCCTCGCCCGAGAGCGTCAGCGCTGCGAGCACGGATCGTGCGTGGCCGCCTCCGCCGAGGAGGACCAGATCACGCATCGATCAGATCACCCCGACGATAGCTCTGCACGGCCGTCGAGCCCACGACCTCCCAGTAGTCGAAGGAGGTCCTGCCGCTCGCGGGCCGGAAGCAGGCCACATCGAGTTCGGTGAAGACGTCGCCTGCCTCGATGTCGCGTGTCGCCACGAGGCTGCGACGGACGACTGCGCGGTTGCCCTCCTCCACCGGCTGGCAGTGCTTCTCGGCGGAGCCGAGCATCACCGGCACCCGGCGGATGTCGGCGACGTACCGGTGAAGGCCGTCGGGGTCGAGGGAGGCGGCGTGGTCCGGCCCTTCCGCCTCGACATCGAAGGTGAAGTGCTTCTCGACGACCGTCGCACCGAGGCCGACGGCGAGAACCGATGCGAGAGATCCGAGAGAGTGATCGGAGTATCCGACCCGGTGGCCGAACTCCGACGCGATGGTCTGCATCGCGCGCAGGTTGAGGTGCGAGTCCGCGGCGGGATACTCGGTCGTGCAGTGCAGGATCGTCACGTGGTGCGCGAACTCGACATCGGCGTCACGCATCTCCCACGCGCGGTCGAGCACGTCGCCCGAGAGCCGCGCGTCGCGCTCGAGACGTCCGTGAGCCTGTGCGACGCCTGCCGCGATGAACCGCAGGGCCCGATCTATCTCCGTGAGCTCGGCCATCCCGGTGGACAGGACCACG
>NZ_JAGGPD010000032.1 GCF_018613995.1 Microbacterium sp. ISL-103
GTGCCGCCAGCACCGACGCCTTCAGGTCGAAGGCGTGCGCGAGGGCCTGGAATCCGGCGATGTCGGGATGGATTCCGATGTCCTCCATGCGCCCCTCGATCATGTCGAGGTCGGCGAGGCCCGCACGGAGTCCCTCCTCAGAGCGGACCACACCGGCGTGCTGTGTCATCGTGTTGCGGATCGCCCGCTGCAGGGCTCGGACGTTCTCCCGGCCGTCCGCCGCGAGAAGGTCGTCGATCTCAGCCCGGGCCTGGGCCACGGCATCCGCTGACCGGCGCTGCGCGTCGAGACCCGCCGCGTGCGCCATGGCTGCCTGGCCGACGATGCGACCGTAGACGAGCAGCTCGATCAGGGAGTTGCCCCCGAGGCGGTTCGCGCCGTGCAGACCGCTCGACGCCTCGCCGATCGCATAGAGCCCGTCGACGTCGGTCTGGTGGTCGTCGGGACGCACCCACACCCCGCCCATCGAGTAGTGCGCGGTGGGGGCGATCTCGATCGGATCGGTCGTGATGTCGAGCATCTGCAGCTCCATCATCGTCTGATAGACGCGGGGCAGGCGGGTCATGATCGTCTCGCGCGGCAGGTGCGACACGTCGAGCCATACCCCGCCGTTCTCGGTGCCCCGGCCCTCGGCGATCTCGGTGTAGGCGGCGAGCGCGACGCGGTCGCGGGTCGAGAGCTCCATGCGCTCGGGATCGTACTTCGACATGAACCGCTCGCCGAGGGCGTTGCGGAGTATGCCGCCCTCACCGCGAGCGGCCTCGGAGATGAGAGTGCCGGCGGCGTTCTCGGGCTCGATGATGCCCGAGGGGTGGAACTGCACGAGTTCGGGGTCGCGCAACCGGGCCCCTGCCTCGACCGCCAGGCGGAACGAGTCGCCGGTGTTCTCGTCACGGCGCGACGAGGTGCGTCGCCAGATGCGGTTGTGTCCGCCGGCGGCGAGGATCACGGCATCCGCGTGGATCAGATAACGCGTGCCGTCGGACTGGTCGAAGCCGTAGGCGCCGAAGATCACGTTGTCGCGCACGAGCAGGCGCGTGATGTAGACGTGGTCGAGGATCGGCACCTCGAGCTGCTCGGCCTTGGCGACGAGGGTGCGCTGGATCTCGAGGCCCGTGTAGTCTCCGGCGAACGCGGTGCGGCGGAACGTGTGCGCACCGAAGAACCGCTGCGAGATGCGGCCGTCGTCTTCACGGGCGAAGTCCATGCCCCAGCGCTCGAGGTCGCGGATGCCGCGTTCGGCCCCCTGCGTCACGATCTCGACCGTGTGGGGGTTTGCGAGCAGGTAGCTCTCCTTGATGGTGTCGGCGGCGTGCTGCTGCCAGCTGTCGCCTTCGTCCATGGTTCCGAGAGCGGCGTTGATCCCCCCGGCGGCGAGGGAGGTATGGGCATCCTGTCGGGGGCGTTTGCCCACGGCGAGGACGTCGATGCCGTGTTCGGCGACCGCGATCGCCGCACGCAGCCCCGACCCGCCGGTGCCGATGACGAGGACCGTGGTGGAGATCTGACGTTCGCGAGTGCTCATGCCTTCCACGCTAGGTAGGGTCGACTAATAACTCCAATGCATAGTTCTACTGGTATCGATACACTGAAGACATGAACCTCGAGCAGCTCCGCGGGTTCGTCGAGGTCGCCCGCCTCGGCCACTTCACCCGCGCCTCCGAGCACCTGCACCTCGCCCAGCCGTCACTGAGCCGTCAGATCTCCACCCTCGAGCGCGAGCTCGGCGCCGAACTGTTCCACCGGGCCCGAGGTCACATCGGCCTCACCGCCGCCGGAGAGGCGCTGCTCCCCCGAGCTCAGCGGATGCTGGCCGAATCCGACGCGATCCGCGAGGAGATGGCCGAACTGGCAGGCCTCCGTCGCGGGCGTGTGCGCCTGGGCGCCCCGCCCACCCTCTGCATCAGCCTTGTCGCCGAGGCGATCAGCACCTTCCATGCCGCGCACCCCGGCGTCGACCTGCACCTGACCGAGAGCGGCTCGCGACTGCTCGTCGACCAGCTGGCCGTCGGCGCGGTCGACATCGCACTCATCACCGAGTCCGAGGGCCCACCGCCGTCGGGTTTCAGCCTCACGCGGATGCCGCTGCTGACCGAAGAGCTCGTGGTGGTGTCTGCGGCATCCGAGCCTCCGGTCTCGACGATGCCCTCGATGAGCCTCGCTCACCTCGCCACACTGCCGCTGATCGCCCTCGACGAGACCTACGAGCTGCGCGCCACCACCGACGCGGCCTTCCGCGCGGCCGGACTCACGCCGACCTTCGTCCTCGAAGGCGCCGAGATGGACGCCCTTCTCCGATTCGTCGAACGCGGGGTCGGCGTGGCCGTGGTGCCGGCGATGGTTCTGCTCGATCAGCCGGCGCTGCGATCAGTGCGGATCTCGCACCCGATGATGACGCGCACGGTGAGCCTCGCGCACCGCGCCGACGTCACCCCTGCGATCGCGGTCGCGGCGATGCGGCACGTGATCGTCGGCACCGCGGCAGAGGTCGCCCGTCGCGACCCCGCGATCACGAGCCTGCTCGACTGAGGCGCCCGGTCAGGCGTCTTCGTACTCGTCGGGCGACCACTCCTCGCGCCATTCGATGATCGGGCGATCGCCGTCGAAGCGGATCGGCAGCCAGACGTAGTCGGCGATCGAGGTGTCGACGTACGCGAACTCCTCCATCGGCTCGTCGCCGTCTTTGCCGGGTGCGAAATGCTCGATGAACGCCTGCCGGGCGCGGTCGCCGTGGTCGAGGTAACGCGGCAGCCACCGATCGGCGACCGCGATGTAGAGATCCTTCTTGCCCGGATGCCGGAACACCGACGAGATCTGCGAATGGAAGGACGTGCGCGACTCGTCGCTCGGATGCAGGTCGCCCAGCACCTCGAAGGGGCCGTGATAGCTGCGCGAGACAGCCGACTCCGACGGGTTCGGGTAGTACCCGGTCGTGCCGGACGTCAGCAGGTAGTGCCGGCCGCCTCTGTGGAAGTGGGCAGGGGCCTCACGCACGAACGGCGGCTGCGGCTGGGGGAAGTGCGTCGAGTAGTACCCAGTCACGTCGGTGTAGTCGCTGGTGAGGTCGGCGCAG
Source organism: Microbacterium sp. ISL-103 (assembly GCF_018613995.1). GTDB lineage: Bacteria > Actinomycetota > Actinomycetes > Actinomycetales > Microbacteriaceae > Microbacterium. The sequence goes on from NZ_JAGGPD010000032.1 coordinate 3,074, forward strand.
ATCATCTCGGAGTGCACGCGTTCGAAGTAGTAGTACCCCTTGCCGTCGTGCGGGTCTACGACCAGGTCGAAATCGCCGGCGCTCATGTCGAGCGGTCGCAGCCACGTGCGCTGGATCTCATACGGGCCGAGGATGCTGTCGGCGGTGAGCACTGTCGAGCGCTGCACCGACCCCTTCGTCATCACCTTCACCCAGCACACGAACTTGCGGGTCTCGGCGTTGAAGATGATGTGCGGGCGATCGAGGCCCTGCGCGGGATGCAGCGGTGAGGACTCGTCGTCCTCGTCGGGCGGGACGATGACACCGCGATCGTCCCAGTTGACGAGGTCGGTCGATGAGTAGCACCGCACACCCCAGTGCCAGATGCCGCTCCCCGGGGTGGAGAACTCCTTGTTCTCGCCGTACCAGTAGTGCACGCCGTCGACCGTGATGACCGAGCCGCCGTGGGCGTGTATGCGCTCGCCCTTCGTGTCGAGCCACACCTGTCCCGGACGGATGGACTGCTCCTGCGTCATACTGCTCCCTCATTCTCGAGAACGGGTTCGGGCCGGCGCCAGCCGAAGAACGGACGCTCGGGGTCGTCGTCGACGGACCGGAACGTGGTGGTGAACGAGTGCGTCCCCGGTCCCACAGGGATCTCCTCCGTCGACCCCGGCAGCACAACCGCTCCGGTGGATGCCGAAGGCACCTCGACCTCGATCGACAGCCGCTCTCCGTCGCGACGCCAGGCGATGGCGGCCGTGCCGCGGACGCTGTCATACCGCGCACTCGCGTGCTCGAGACCGCCGCCCGGCCGCGGCTCGAAGCGGATGCGCTCCCATCCCGGCGAGTCGGCGGCGAGGCCTGCGACGGCACGGTGCAGGAAGTCGGCGACGGCGCCGAGCGCGTAGTGGTTGAACGACGTCATGTCGCCGGGGTTGATCGACCCGTCGGGGAGCATGCTGTCCCACCGCTCCCAGATCGTCGTCGCCCCCATGGTCACCGGATACAGCCACGAGGGAAGCTCGTCCTGCAGCAGCAGGTGGTACGCGTAGTCCATGCTCCCGGCGCGCACGAGAGCGTCGCAGATGATCGGCGTGCCGACGAAGCCGGTCGAGATGTGGAACCCGCCCGCTCCGACGAGCTCCTGCAAGCGAGCACCGGCGCGCTGCACCTGCTCCTCGTTCTCGAACAGCTCGAACACCAGCGCGACGGCGATCGAGGTCGGGGTGTCGCTGACCACGCGGCCGCTGTCGCTGAGGAACTCGTCCTGGAAGGCGCGGGCAGCGCGGTCGGCCACTGCGCGATAGCGCGCGGCATCCGACTCCTCGCCGAGAAGCATCGCGGTGTCGGCCACGATGCGAGCCGTGCGCACGTGGTAGGCCGTCGCGACCAGATATTTGTCGGTGTGCGACTTGCCCGGATCCTCGGGCGGAGCGGTCGGGTCGAGCCAGTCGCCCAGCTGGAAGCCCGTGTTCCAGAGCCCCGTGTGCCCGGTGAGGCCGTCGACCAGATCCACCCACGCGCGCATGCTCGCATACTGGTCGGCGAGGACGCGCAGATCGCCGTCATTGCGGTACATCTCCCAGGGCACGATCACGGCGGCATCGCCCCAGGCGGCCGTCGGGAAGTTCGGGAAGCCGCACTCGACCCAGGGCACGAAGTTGGGCACATGCCCCTGATCGGCCTGTTCGACGGCGAGGTCGCGCAGCCATCCGGTGAGGGTGCCGTGGGCGGCGAACAGCCGAAGAGCAGTCGGTGCGAACACCTGGATGTCGCCGGTCCATCCCACGCGCTCATCGCGCTGCGGGCAGTCGGTCGGCAGATCGACGAAGTTGTCGCGCATGCTCCAGACGACGTTGGAGTGCAGGCGGTTGAGTCCGTCGTTCGACGAGTCGAACCATCCGGTGCGCCGCATGCCCGTGTGGATCACGACGGCCTCGACATCGCCGTCGTTCAGCTCGCCCGGCCAGTTCTCGAGCTCGGCGTACTGGAAGCCGTGGATCGTGAAACGCGGCGTGTAGGTCTCCTCACCCGACCCCGCGGCCGTGTACGTGTCGACCGATGTCGCCGCACGAAGGGGGCGGATGCCGAGCTCACCGTCCTCGATGACCTCGGCGTGATGCAGCGTCACGGTGTGACCGGCATCGGCTCTCACCCTGATCCGCAGCACACCGGAGAGGTTCTGACCGAAGTCGAGACGGATGCGGCCGCTCGGCTGCCGCGTGACAGAGACCGGACGCAGCGTCTCTGTCTCCTGCACCGGAGACGCGGTCGGCGGTTCGATCACGGCCGGGAAGTCGGCTCTCGGGAGCGTGGCGACCCGCTCCCAGCCGGAGGCGTCGAACCCGGGGGTCGACCAGCCGTCTTCCGCCAGTCGGGCGTCGAAGCTCTCTCCCTCGTACAGTCCGACCTCGGTGATCGGCGACCGAGCCGTGGTCCACTCGAGCGGCACTCGGTGCGTGATCCCGTCGGCGGTGGTGACCTCGAGCTGCGCGAGCAGCGCGACGTCGGACCCGTAGATGTCCCACACCCCGCCGTCGAAGCCGATGTGGCCTCGGTACCAGCCGTCGGCGAGCCACGCGCCGATCACGTTCTCGCCGCTGCGCAGCGCTGCGGTCACGTCGTGCGTCTGGTAGCGGATGCGGTGGCTGTAGCTCGTCCAGCCCGGCGCCAGCACGTCGTCGCCGACGCGAGTGCCGTTGACCTCCAGCTCGTACACTCCGTGCGCCGTCGAGTAGATCCGTGCTCGCACGATGCCCTCGGGCAGCGCACCCGCGGCGATGGCGGCCCGCAGCAGGTACGCCGGGCGCGGCGTCGTGCGGGGGGCCACGATCGAGGGCGAGACGAAGTCGACCTGCCAGTCGTCGCCGAGGCCGGCTTCGATCCGCACAGCCTCGCTCCATGCCCCTGAGTCGATCGCCCGGATGCGCAGTGCTCCCCCGTCGCGGGGAGCCAGCGATGCGAACGGCCAGGGCACCCGGTGAGCGGAGGCTGCGCGCTCGACGCGCACGACGCCGTCGTCGGAGGTGAACTCCAGCTCGAAGGCCGATGCGGCAGCATCCGCCACGAAGGAGATCCGCGGCTGAGCCTCGCCGATCCCTATCGTCGTGCCGCCGCGCCGATTCTCCAGCCAGATCTCGATGATGTTCGTCATGTCAGCCCTTCACCGATCCGGCCGTCAGGCCCTTCATGACCTGCTGGTTGAGGAACACGTAGATGAGGAGCGTTCCGAGCACGTTGACCGAGATCGCGGCGAAGGTCGGTCCGTACTGCACCGCTCCGTACTCTCCGGTGAAGTTGAGCAGCCCGACCTGGATCGTCCGCAGATCGCTGCTGTTGGTGAACGTCAAGGCGATCAGCAGGTCGTTCCACAGGAAGAAGAACTGCACGAGGCCGATCGTGAACAGGGCGTTCTTGACCAGCGGAAGCCCGATCGAGAAGAACGAGCGGAAGATCGAGGCACCGTCGAGAGTCGACGCCTCGAAGATCTCCCGAGGCACCGAGCGGAAGAACGTCGCCATCATGAAGACGGTCAACGGCATGCCCAGGGCGACGTAGGTGATGATCAGCGGCCACAGCGTGCCGGTCATGTTCGTGCGGAAGTAGATCGTGAACAGCGGCAGCAGGATCATCTGCGCAGGCACCATGATGCCCGCGAGGAACAGCAGCAGCACGGTGCCGCGCCCCTTCCAGACCATGACCTCGAGGGCGAAGCCCGCGGCTGTGCCGAAGACGAGGATGATCGCCAGCGAGGGGAACACCGCGATGACGCTGTTGACGATGTACTTGCCGAATTCTCCGGTCGTGAACACCTCGATGTAGTTCACGATGTCCCACGACTGCGGGAGGGCCCAGAACGGCTCGTTGAGGAATTCGCTCTGTGTCTTGAACGACCCGAGGAGCATCCACAGGATCGGGTAGACCTCGACGATGAGCAGCACCGCGATGAGCAGGCGGATCGGGAGCCGGCGGAAGAAGTCCCGCGCACCCCGTCTGTTCGGGACGACGTCGCGGCGGGCGGGCAACGGGGTGCCCGTGACGATGGTGGTGGTTGCGCTCACTGGTTCAGTCCTTCGTCAGGTCGCGTCGGGTGGAGCGGAAGATGAACACCGTGAACAGCAGACACAGGATCGTCAGCATCAGCGCGATCGTGCTGCCGTACCCGTAATCGCCGTAGGCGAAGGAGGTGCGGAACATGTACAGGGTCAACGGCGTGGTGGCATTGCCCGGCCCGCCGTTGGTCAGGGCCACGACGGTGTCGAAGACCTTCAGCGTGCCGTTGATGCTGAAGATGATCGACGACAGCAGCACCGGAAGCGAGAGGGGCAGGACGATGGTGCGGATGAGCTTCCACCCGGATGCGCCGTCGATGCGCGCCGATTCGATGAGCTCGTCGGGGATGTCGACGAGGCCGGCGTAGAGCAGCACGGCGTAGAAGCCCATCGAGCGCCACAGGTCCATCGCGATGATGACCCAGAAGGAGGCGTCGGGGGTGCCGAACCAGTCGAGGTTCTGCACGCCGAGGATTCCGAGGAACGAGTTCACCGGCCCGACGGTCGGAGCCGCCTCGAACAGCCGCTGGAACAGCAGCGCGACCGCGACCGTCGGCAGGACGACCGGGAAGAACACGATCGTGCGGATGATGCCCGAGCCCTTGCGCAGCCAGAAGACGTACATCAGGGAGAGCAGGTAGCCCACGATCACCTGCAGAGCGGTGAGGATGAGCGCGTACCTCAGCGTGAAGAAGATCGCGTCCCACGCGGCGGGGTCCTGGAAGAACTTCGTGAAGTTGTCGAGGCCGTTGAACGTGAAGCCGGTGATGGGGTTGCCGTCCTGCACCGTGTAGAACAGCGACCACACGATGGGGACGAGCATGACGAGGGAGTAGACGAGCAGCGCAGGTCCGAGAAGGACGAAGATGGCGCGCTTGTCACCGAGGACTTTGTGCATGGTGGATCTCCTGATGCGACGACGACGGTCCCGGGGCGAGCGGTCGCCCGCCCCGGGAGTGGGTCAGCCTTCGTCGTTGGCTGCCTGGACGAGCTTCATGAACTCTTCGCCGGAGAGGCTTCCGTTGGCGAGGCCCGCACCGTTGTTCTGGCTGATGCCGGTGGCCTTGGGGGTGAAGAGGGCCTCGAACCAGAGCACGCTGGAAGGGGCGTTCGCGATCTCGTCCTGGACGATCTGCGTCGTCGCCGGCANNCGAACATCACCGGGATGCCGACGTTGGCGGGGATCTGGTCGATGCTGCCCTCTCCGCCCTCGACCTCGGGGAACCGGGCGAAGCCGATGTTGTCGGCCCCGATCTGGTTCTGCGCCTCGTCGTTGAAGTTCGCGAGCACCCAGCTGCCCATGTAGTAGAACGCCGCCTTGCCCGAGAGGAAGAGGTTGAGCGAGGCGTTGTAGTCGATCGATCCGACGGCGTCTCCGAAGTAGCCGGCCTTGCCGAGTTCAGCGACGGCGTCGGCCGCAGCGACGTACTCGGGATCGGTCAGCTTGGCGTCGCCGTCGGCCACCTTCTGCAGAGCATCCGGTCCGAGGGTGCGGAAGATGTAGTCGCCGACCAGTCGCGTCACGGGCCATCCGTCTTTGCCCGCGGTCGCGAACGGCTGCACACCGGCGCCCTCGAGATCATCGGCCGCGTCGACGAGGTCGTCCCAGGTCTCGGGGATGTCGATGTCGTTCTCTTCGAGGAGCTCCTTGTTGTACCAGAACCCCTCGATGTTGAACTCGGTCGGCAGAGCGTAGAGCGCGCCGTCACCGTAGAGAGCCTTGACGGTCGACTCGGCTGCGGGCAGCAGGCGGTCCGAGACCCCGAGGTCATCGAGAGCCTTCGACAGGTCGAGCACCTTGCCGCCGTCGATGAACTCCGACATCAGCGCCGGCGTGCCGGCGGCCATCTGCATGTCGGAGAGTCCGTCCTGGCTCGCGAGCAGCTGCAGCTGCTGGTCCCACTGAGTGCCCGAGATGTCGTCGGACGACAGTGGCGCGGCGTCCGCCGCCGCCTTGCACTGGTCGCCGGCGAGAGTCTCGAGCGTCGCCAGGATCGTGGTGTTCTCGGTCTGGCCGAGATACGTGAATTCTCCGTCGCCGCCGCCGGACTCCGAGCCGGTTCCTCCCGAGCTGCCCGAGCACGCCGAGAGCGCGAGAGCGCCGACGCCGATGAGCGCGATTGCGGGGGCCAGGCGACGGGCGCGCCTCATTGCTGTGGTCACTGTTCCTCCTTGAAGAGCGACGCCTCTTTTGAAGCGCTTCATTCACACCATGCCATATGAAAAAAGGGCATGTCAAGACCGTTACGAATCAGAAATGAAGCGCTTCACGAACACCCATGCTCTAGAGTTGAAGAGCCAGGTCATGGCGAGGATGCCGAGGAGGA
>NZ_JAGGPD010000522.1 GCF_018613995.1 Microbacterium sp. ISL-103
CTCGTGTGCGGGGTGTGCGCTGCCGCACTTGTGAAGGTCGCCTTCTTCCCGGACCGATCCGAGGCGATCGTGCGCCCCGAGGCATCGATCACCGATCCTGTCATCCCGGTCGAACGAGGGTCGGTCGTGAACGCGCTCTCGCTCAGCGGCAACGTGGCGCGCGACGAGGCCTTCCCCGTGCGCACCGAGCTCAACGGCACCGTCCTCGCGGTCCATGTCGCCGATGGAGCCGCGGTCAAGGCCGGCCAGAAGCTCTTCACGATCAGGCAGGACGATCCACGCAAGGACATCGACGTCACCGCTCCCGAGGCAGGCGAGATATCTGCAGTAGCGCTCGTGAAGGGGCAGATGACGTCGGCGGGCACCAAGATCTACACGCTCACGCCGGCCCGCTACAACCTGCTGGCGACCGTGCAGCCCGTGCAGCTCTACCGGCTCGTGAATGCTCCGGCCGAGGCGTCGGTGGCCATCACCGGCGGCCCGGCGCCCTTCAGCTGCTCGGGCGTTCGGGTGCAGGTGAGCGCTGAGGGCACGGCGAGTGTGCGCTGCGCGGTTCCTCGTGACCAGGTGGTGTTCGCCGGGCTCCCCGCGACGATGGACCTCGCACTCGGGCAGGTCGACGATGCCCTCGTGATCCCCGTCACGGCGGTGCAGGGCGGAGCCGGCACCGGCACCGTGTGGGTGGATGCCGGCGACGGCTCGGAACCCGAAGAGCGGGCCGTGACTCTCGGGGTCAACGACGGTGCCATGGTCGAGGTCGTGGAAGGTCTCGAGGAAGGCGAGTCGATCAGGCAGTTCGTCCCCGGTTTCGTCGCCCCCGTCGAAGAGGTCTGCTACGAGATCGAGCCGGGCGTCGAGCAGTGCGACAGCGGGATGAGCTGGTGACGCTCGTCTCGCTGGCAGACGTCACCAAGAGCGTGCGGCTGGCCGACGATTCTTTCCTGGAGATACTGCGGGGCATCACGCTCGAGGTCAGCGCGGGAGACCACGTGTCGATCGTCGGAAGATCGGGATCGGGCAAATCGACACTGCTGAACATCCTCGGAATGCTCGACGCCCCGAGCAGCGGATCGGTGTCGTTCGAGGGGCGAGAGGTGCGCCGGATGCGATCGGGCAGGCTCGACAGACTGCGCGGCGACAACGTCGGCTTCGTGTTCCAGCAGTTCAATCTCCTCCCGGGTCGCACCGCCCTCGACAACGTGATGATGCCTCTCGGCCACGCGCGGGGTCGGGTGTTCTGGAACCGCCGTGCGATCGCCGCCGACATGCTCGAGAGGGTCGGACTCGGCCACCGCGTCGAGCAGGTCGCGGATCGTCTTTCGGGTGGCGAGCAGCAGCGCGTCGCGATCGCGAGGGCCCTCGTCCGACGGCCGGTGCTCATCCTGGCCGACGAACCGACCGGTGCCCTCGACATAGACACCGGAGCCTCGGTGATGTCGCTCCTCGACGAGGTCGCGACAGAGACGTCCGCTGCCCTCGTGACCATCACACACGATCTTCACGTCGCCGCCCGAGCACGCAGGCACTACCGGCTCGACGCGGGGCTTCTCGAGCAGGCAGACCTCAGCCGGGCCTTCGAAGCATCCACGCTCGCCGCCTCGGTGCCGTCTGCGCGTGACGGAGGCGCATCGTGACGGCCCTGCTGGGCGCGCTGTCCGACGCGTGGGCCGAGATCCGCGTGCACAAGCTCCGGGTGCTGCTCAGCCTGATCGGGATCGCGGTCTCGGTGGCGGCGCTCACCGGAGTGGTCGCGATCTCGGAGTACCAGCGACAGTTCCAGGCCGAGCAGTCCGACCGCTGGGGCGGGCGCGTGGCCACGGTCGCGGTCGGTGTGGCGAGCGACGACGGATCGCCGGTGGACTTCGACGCCTTCGACGAGAGGTTCTCGCGCGTCTCGGAGCGGTTCGGATTCAGCCACACGGCCCGCATCGTGCAGGGGATGGTGGTTCCGGTTCAGCTTCCCGAGGGCGTGGCCGACGTCGGCGCGCGTCTGATAGATCCCGCGTACTCCCAGATCCACCGGGAGAAGCTGCTCGATGGGCGCTGGCTGCAGGACTCCGACGTCGAGGCGCTCGCTCCGGCCGTCGTGGTCACCGAGGCGCTGTGGGATCGGATCGGACGCGTTCCCCTGTCGCAGCATCCCACCCTGACTCTGACGGGCGCTGCCGGAGGCATCTACCAGGTGGTGGGCGTCGTCCCGCGACAGGGGTTCGGCGATGAGGAGCTGCGTCTCGACATCCTCTACGACGCGTACCGGGAACGTGTCGACGCACTGCCGCAGGAAGCCTGGCCTCAGTACGAGGTATGGCTCGGGCAGGATCAGGTCGACGAGATCGCCCCCGTCCTCGCCATGGATCTGCGCGCGGGGCTTCCCGAGGGGCAGACGGTGTCGGTGAGTCGCACCGATTGGGCCGCGCAACCCGGAGCGATGGATGCGCAGGCGACCTTCGAGATGGTCACCGGCGGCATAGCAGCGGTGATCCTCGGACTCGGGGCGCTGAGCCTGATCAACATCCAGCTCGTCGCCATGAGGCAGCGGGTGCGCGAGATCGGAGTACGCCGGGCGTTCGGAGCGACGTCGGGGCGGGTCTTCTTCTCGGTGTTCCTCGAGAGCCTCGTCGCGACCACGGTGGCCGGTCTCATCGGTATCGCCGTGGTGGTCGCCGTGCTGAGATCGGACTGGGTGGTCACCTCGCTGTTCTACGGAATCCAGGACATTCCGCCCTTCCCCATGCGCGCCGCGTTCGTCGGTCTCGCGGCGTCGATCATCGTCGGCGCGGTGGCGGGGCTCATTCCGGCGCTGGTCGCTCTGCGGGTCAAGGTGATCGACGCCATCCGGTTCTGACTCGGCCGGGTCTGACGCCGGCGCGCGATCGTGACGACTCAGATGCCGACGCGACGCCCCGTGAGCTTCTCGGCTCGGCGATCCGCGATCTGCAGGGCGCGGCGTTCGCGCTCCCGGCGGAGCACGGTGATCCCGACCAGCAGCATCTCGGGATGCCCAGGCGGGATGGGTGACACGAACGGCGCCGCCTCGGTCAGGAGGTCCTGTGCGACTCGTGCTCGCGCCGCGGGCACCATGCGCGGAGCGCTCTGCAGGAACTGAGAGATCCGTCGCGCGAGGCGGTCGGGCAGGCGAGCCACGTCAGCGATCTGAGCCCAGCCCGCGAGAGAAGGCGGAAGCACTGGCTCCGACGGGACGAGCCGGGGAGTGCGCACCCGCTGACTGTAGGTGCCCGCGACCATGTCGCCGAGCCGCTGCGACCGTGCGCTGAAGGCTCCCGAGAGCACGGCGACACCACCCAGGGTCATGTAGATCTCGAGCACGCCCAGAAGCGCGCGGATGAAGGCGTGACGGAAACCCGTGGCGCCTCCGTCGATCCGCACGATGCGCCCGCCCACGGCCAGTTTGCCGAGGCTGCGGCCGCGCAGCGCCACCTCCATCGTGATCGGCAGCACCACGAAGCTGATGACGATCGAAGCGACGAGAGCGATCCGGTCACTCGCCTCGTCGAGGAGCCCGACGTCGAGAAGCCAGATCCGCAGGAACACGGTGAGGATGAAGACGCCGAAGCCGACCAGCATGTCGATGATGGCGCCGGCCGCTCGAAGGAGGAAGCCCACGGGCTGCACGTCGATCGCGACGGCCTCGCCGGAGAGCACCTCATCGGAGACGTCGAGCGGGGCAGACATGAGTACAGTAAATCAGGTGGATGCCGATGCGCTGACAGATGCACGCCGCGCCGAGTGGGAACGGCTCGAGCAGCTCAGTCGCGCGCGACTCGACGGTGCAGGCGTCGACGAGCTCATCGTCCGCTACCGCGCGGCGTCCGCCGATCTGGCCGAACTGAAGACGTCGGTGGGGGAGTCGCCGCAGGGGTCTTATCTCTCGACGATCCTCGTGCGGGCGCGACTGCGGTTGACGGGTGCTTCCGACAACATCCTCACTCAGACGGCCCGGTTCTTCTCGCTGCAGCTGCCGGCCGCGCTCTACCGCCTCCGCTGGACGACACTCGTGATCGCGGTCTCATTCATCGCGATCGTGGTCGGCACCGCGGCGTGGATCTCTTCCGACCCTGCCTTGCTCGCCACACTCGGCCCCCCCGACCTGCTCGAGCAGTACGCCGACGAGAGCTTCACCGGCTACTACACCGAGAATCCTGCCGCGGTCTTCATGGGGATGGTGTGGACGAACAACGCATGGATCGCTCTGCAGTGCGTGCTCTTCGGCATCACCGGTCTCTGGCCCGTGAACGTCCTCGTGCAGAACGCCATGGGGCTGGGCGTGTCGGGTGCGATCATGGCGGCGCACGACCAGGTCGATGTCATGATCCTGTACATCCTGCCCCACGGGCTCCTCGAGATGACGTCGATCTTCGTGGCGGCCGCCGCCGGTCTGCACCTGTTCTGGTCATGGGTCGCTCCCGGTCACCGCTCTCGGGGGGAGTCGCTCGCGGCTGAGGGGCGAGCGCTCGCGACGGTGGCGATCGGGCTCGTCTTCACGCTGTTCGTGTCGGGGCTCATCGAAGGATTCGTCACCGGCTGGGCGCTGCCGTGGCCCGTCAAGATCGGCATCGGCGCAGCCGCCCTCGGAGCCTTCCTCATCTACATGCTCGTGATCGGCGGACGCGCTCATCGGCGCGGTGAGAGCGGCGACCTCGTCGAGTTCGAAGCGGGCACCCCTCGTCTTCTCGCCGGCTGACGTCGAGTCCGCGGCCGAGTCCGCACGGGTCGGCTAGGCGCTGACGGGCGCCTTCTCGATGCCGTCGAAGAGTCCTCGATACGCGAATCCGGCGAGCAGCGCTCCGATCACGGGGAAGACGAGGAACACCCACAGCTGCGCCAGGGCATCCGTGTCGCCGTAGACCGCGGTGGCGAGCGATCGAGCCGGATTCACCGAGGCCAGGTCGATCGGGAGCAGCACCAGATGGATGAGTGCGAGGGCGAGCCCCGCCGCGAGGCCGGCGAAGGCACTGCCGCGCACCGGATGAGACACTCCGAGGATGACGAGGAGGAAGATCGCGGCGAAGAGCGCTTCGGCGATGATCGCGGCTCCCATCCCGAAGCCGGTCGGGGACGCCGCCCCGAAGCCGTTGCTCGCGAAGCCCGCGTTGCGCTGAGCCTCGAGCCAGCCCTCCGGACCGAACAGGCCGATGAGGAAGACCAGCGTCGATGCGACTAGGGCGCCGATGCACTGGGCGACGATGTACGCGGGCACCTCTCGCCACGGCATCCGTCCCGCGGCGGCGACGCCGACGCTCACGGCCGGGTTGAAGTGCCCTCCCGAGATCGGCCCGAAGGCGTACGACGCGGCGATCAGCGCGAGACCTGCGGCCAGAGCGACTCCGACGAATCCGATGCCCGGGCCCGACGCATCCGTGGCCTCGCTGAGCCCCGAGGCGAAGAGCACGGACCCGGCGATCGCGAGAACGAGCACCGCAGAGCCGAACGCCTCTGCGGTGAGCCGCGCGGTCATGGTCTGCGGGATGCGTGTGGTGGCGGTCATCGGTGTGTCGTTGCTCCTCGCGTCGTGGTGGTGAGGCTCACAGCCGCCCAGCGGCCTTCAGCTCGAGATAGCGGTCGGCGATCCGTGGCGGGAGCGCCGCGGGGTCGGCGGCGCTGGCCTCGACTCCGGCCCGGCGCACCGCATCCGCCCC
>NZ_JAGGPD010000523.1 GCF_018613995.1 Microbacterium sp. ISL-103
CGGCCAGGCCGGGACGCGCGAGGCGACCGATGAGAAGGCCGCACGTACTCACTGGGACATGCTTCTCGAGCGTCGGACCCTTGCTGAACTCGAGGAGCTCCTCGAAGAGCGCCTCGCCTTCATCCGCGCCCGCCGCGGAGCCGGTGAAGACCCGACCCGCGAGAAGATCGGCGCCTAACGACGTCGAGCGCGCAACCACCCGAACGCGAGCGCGCCCAACCCGCCCCACAGCAGCACCAGCTGAATCCACGGGCCGGTGATGACCCCAGCCGTCAGGCCGGAGCGAAGCTCGACATCTTCGAGCAGCGCTCCGGCCTTTCCTGCGTCAAGACTCGACACCGTCGAGCCGTCGGGGCGGATGATCTGACTCGTGCCCACCGTCGAGATGTTCACCACGCTGCGGCCGGTCTCGATCGCACGCATCCGCGCGAACGCGAGCTGCTGCAGGTTCTCGTCCGTCTCTCTGAAATCGGCGTTGTTGGTCTGGAAGACGAGAACCTCGGCGCCTTCGGCCATTCCCTCGCTGATCACGTCGTCGTAGATGACGTCGAAGCAGATCGCCAATCCGACCTTCACCCCGTCGACGTCGATGACCGGAGGGTTGGTCCCCGGTGTGTACTCGCGCTGGATGAGGCCGATCAGATCGGGCGCGAGAGCGTTGAAGAAGGCGCGGTCGGGGACGTACTCGCCGAAGGGAACCGGATGCCGCTTGTCGTGCACCTGTCCGTCGCCGCCGTCCTGCGTCCAGAGCATCGAGGTGTTGTAGAACAGACCATCTCTTTCCGTCGCGGCATTCGCGAGCAGCGGTGCCCCGATCCGCGAGGCGATCGCGCTCATCCTCCGCGAGAGCGAATCCGACTGGAACGGGTCGAAGTCGAGCGATCCTTCGGGCCAGACCAGCAGGTCGACGTCTTCGCCGTAGAGCGGTTCGGTCGCGTCGGTCTGCGCGTCGATGAGCGAGTACGGCTGACGTTCGTCGAAGTACCCGCTCGGCCCGTTCCCCTGCACTGCGGCGATGCGCATCGACCCGCTGACGGTCGTGGGGAACAGGGGCGTGACGAGCAGGGCCACCGCGACGATGACCGGTGCGATCATCGCGGTCGGGCGGCGCCAGGCACGTTCGCGAATCACCTGGATGACGACGGCGACGAGGAACACCATCAGGAAGCTGAGGCCGCTGACGCCGATCCACGACGTGACCGGGGCCAGCGGGCTCTCGGCCTGGCTCATGCCCAAGCGCGCCCACGGGAAGCCGCCGTACGGCCACGAGCCGACGAACACCTCACGCCCGACCCACAGCGCCGCGACGACGGCCGGAAGAAGCAGGAGCCGCGCCCAGACGCCGGGAAAGGCTCTCGGGACCCAGCGATAGGCCAAGGTGATGAGGATCAGCGCCGCTGCCGTGAGTCCGCCCTCGAGGACGCTCAGCGCGGCCCAGGGCAGCGGACCCAGATAGCGCGACGTGAACGACACGAGGAGTCCGAAGAAGATCACCCCGTAGACGAGACCCACCGCGAGCGCGCCTCCGGGCCGACGGCCGATGAGAGCGACGAGCAACAGCGCGGTGGCCGGGAACGCCAGCGCCCACACCGCGGTGTCGGGGTAGGACAGATCCATCAGGAGCGCGGCCGCCGCCGCGGCGGGCAGGGCGAGAGAGAGCGGCAGAAGGGGGCGCTGCGGCGCGCGGGGTTCGGGCATCCTTCCTATTCTCACATCGAGGTATAGGCG
>NZ_JAGGPD010000524.1 GCF_018613995.1 Microbacterium sp. ISL-103
CGACGCGCGGTCCCTCGAGGTCGCGGGGGGCGGGCAGGCCGAGGGCCGGGTCGAAGATCTGCTCGGGCTCGGCCATGCGACCGGGGCCGCTGTCACCGCCGGCGAGCTCTCCGTCTGCGGGCCCCACCAGATGCACGCCTCGCGAGGCGAGGGTTGCGATGTTCGCCTGCGTGGCGGCATTGCGCCACATCTCGGCGTGCATGGCCGGAGCCAGCAGCACGGGCGCCTCGGTGGCGAGCAGCGTGGTGCCGAGCAGGTCGTCGGCGATGCCCGCGGTGATCTTCGCGATCGAGTTCGCCGTCGCGGGTGCCACGATCACCAGATCGGCACCCTGGCCGAGTGCGACGTGTCGCACGCGGGCGACATCGTCGTGCACGCTCGTCGTCACCGGGTGGCGACTGAGCGCCTCCCAGGTCGGCGTCCCGACGAATCGCAGCGCGTCCTCGGTCGGCACGACGGTGACGTCGTGTCCCGCCTTCGTCAGCAGTCGCACCAGGTGCACTGTCTTGTATGCGGCGATGCCACCCGTAACTCCGACGACGATGTTCACGGTTCGATTCTGCCGCAGCACGCGCCTCCGGGGGCTGCGATCCCTCCCGACCCGTTCCGGTCGCTCGTAGACTTGACGCCGTGTGCACCGTGGTGATCGATGTGGCAGGACCCGAGACCGCGCGACTGCTGGCGGTGCGCGACGAGGATCCGCTGCGCGAGTGGGATGCTCTCGGCGAATGGTGGCCCGATGCCCACCCCGGCGTCTCGGGCATTCACGACCGGCGAGCAGGAGGGGCCTGGCTCGCGGTGAACCCCGCCGAACGACGCCTCGCCGTACTGCTCAATCGGGCGGATGTGGGGGACCTCGCCGACGACGTCGCGCTGTCGCGCGGCTCGCTCGCGCTGGAATCGGTCGGCGGCCGCTCCCCCGTCGCCCCGCTGCCGATGCACGGCTTCAACCTGCTGGAGGTGCGCCCCGAGGGCTCCAGGGTGCTCAGCTGGGACGGTGTCGACCTGCGTGAGACGGCGCTCGCCGACGGCATCCACATGATCGCCCACGACGACCTCGACGATCTCGGCACCCCGCGGATCGCCGCCTGGCTGCCCGAGTTCCGCGCCCTGGGCGCGACTGCCGACAGTGCCGACTGGACAGGCGCGTGGACGTCGTTGCTCGCCTCGTCGACGCAGCTCGACCCCGAAGACGACCGCGCGATCATCCGCGACAACCGCCCGCACGGATATCCGACCCAGTCACTGCTGTACTGCACGGCATCCGTCACCACCGAGGGGGTCGACGTCGCCTACCGCGCGCTGCCGAGCCCCGGCCACTGGGACCACTGACCGCAGCGGTCGCTCGCGCGCGATTCAGGCCGCGGACGACTCCTCGTCATCGGCGCACGAGAAGCGCGCGCGGTAGGCCGTCGGTGTCGTGCCGAGCACCCGAGAGAAGTTCTGACGAAGCACCGCGGCCGACCCGAAGCCGCACTCGTCGGCGATCTGCTCGAGGGCGAGATCGCTGCGCTCGAGCAGCCGCTGCGCATGCAGCACCCGCTGCCGCGCCAGCCAGGCTGCCGGAGTCGCGCCGTACTCGGCCTTGAAACGTCGGGCGAACGTGCGCGGCGACATCAGCGCCCGCGCCGCGAGCTGATCGACGCCCAGGTCGTCGCGCAGGTGCTCGACCGCCCAGTCCGCGACCGCGGCCAGCGAATCGCTCGCGACCACGGGGATGGGGCGGTCGATGAACTGCGCCTGACCGCCGTCCCGCTGCGGCGGCACCACCATGCGGCGGGCGATGCGGTTGGTGAGCTCGGCACCCAGCTCGATGCGCAGCAGGTGCAGGCAGGCGTCGATGCCTGCTGCGGTGCCGGCGCTCGTGATGATCCGACCGTCCTGCACGAAGAGCACGTCGGGGTCGATGTCGATCTCGGGGTACATCTCGGCCATCGCCTCGGAGTACATCCAGTGGGTGGTGGCGCGGCGTCCGTCGAGCACGCCCGCGGCTCCGAGGATGAACGAGGCGCTGCAGATCGTGAGCACCCATGCACCGCGAGCCACGGCATCCCGTGCCAGGTCGAGCAGCAGAGGGTCGATCTGCGTCCAGTACTCACGCGGCACCGGGCACAGGACGACGAGGTCCGCCTCGTAGGCGAAGGCAAGGTCGTGTTCGACGTTGATCGAGAACCCCAGCTTCGACTGCACCACTCCCGGATGCGGTGCGACGACGCGGAAGTCGAAGTTCGGCACCCCGTCGTTCGACCGGTCGAGACCGAACGCCTCGCACGCGAGACCGAACTCGAACGGCGCGAAACCGTCTTGGACGACGCAGGCGACGGTCTTCATCATGGCGGGCTCCCGGAGAGGTTGGCAGAATTCGTGTGTTCGCAGTCTATTCTGCCACTCGTGGCAGGACAAGAGTGATCGTAGCGTTTCTGCCATGATCCTTCTCATCGCACTCATCGCTCTCGGCGTGTGGGCGTTCGTCGCCACCGTCATCGAACTCCGCCGCGACGGATACCGCCGCGTGCCCACCGACTGGTCTCGCGTCTGCGGCCGTGACGCTCTCGACCGAGCAGATGCCGGGCACATCTACCGCTGACCTTCAGCGAGACCCTCTTCCCGCCCGGCGAATCGCGCGGCTACGCTCGACATCATGAGCGAGCCGCAGCAGCCAGCCCCGCCGAACTCCGGCCAGCAGTACCCGGGGCAGCCGTATCCAGGCCAGCAGTACCCCGCGCAGCCGCATCCGACACATCAGCCCGGCGCAGCGGCCGGAGCCTCGTCCGGAGCGTCTCTGGGACGCCTCGCCTTCATCATCGCGCTGGTGTCGCTCGCCATCGGCCTCATCGTCACGCTGACGTACCCGGCGATCATCCGCACGTCGTACGACAACATGCTCATCGGCGTGTTCGGCGCCATCGGCAACGGGCTCGTGTTCATCGTCGCCGTCGTCGCTCTCATCCTCGGACTCATGGCGGTGCGCCGCCCGGGCTCGCCGATCCTCGCGGGCATCGCGATCGGCATCAGCGCGTCCGCGGTCGTCAGCATCGCGGTGTCCTGGATGTCGAACCTCCTCTACGCCTTCGCCTTCTGAGCATTCGGAGCCATCGATGAGCGACCCCCAGCAGCCCCCCGGACAGCCGTACAGCCAGCCCGGTCAGCCCTACTCGCAGCCGGCGCAGCCGCAGCCGCAGCCGCAGCCGCCGTATTCGCAACCCGGACAGCCGTACTCGCAACCCGGGCAGCCGTACGCCCAGGGCGCCCCTGCGCCGGGCCAGCCCTACGGATCCGTTCCCGGTCAGCCTTACGCGTCCGCGACACCGCCGTACGCGCAGGGGGCGAGCACGGCACGCCCGGGCACCCTCGGCCGCACGGCGTTCCTCGTGGCGGCGATCTCGGTCGCGTTCGGGCTGGTCGTGCAGCTTGTCACGCCGTTCTTCTACGCGTCGATCGGCTTCGGTGCGGTGACGCTCGTGTCGAATCTCGTGAACCTCGTCGTGCTCGCGGGTGCGGCCGCGGGGCTGTGGCTCGGCATCCTCGCTCTCCGCCGCCCGGCACCGCACCTGCCGGCTGCGATCGCCGTCGGCCTGGCGGGGAGCACGCTGGTGGGCGTGCTCACCTCGTGGATCGCGAACCTGTTCTCGTACGTCGGCTTCTGAGCGGCAGAGATCAGTCGGCGAGCACGCGCTCGTAGACCTCGATCATCGCAGCGGTGCGCGACGATTGCCGGAACGCCTCAGACACCTCGCGCACCGGAACCGGCGCGGTGCCCGCGGCGATGTCGGATGCCGCTCGGCGCAGCGTGTCGCTCAGACCCGCCGTGCGCTGCTCCCCGGTGCCGGCCCCGCCCGGCCCAGCCCACCACCCGCCGCCGAGCCCC
>NZ_JAGGPD010000525.1 GCF_018613995.1 Microbacterium sp. ISL-103
CACCACCAGGGCGAGCACCACGCGCACCACGAGGGCGATGAGCACCACCAGGGCGAGCACCACCAGTCCTGAGCCCAGCTGCAGCCGGGCATGAGAACGCCCTCCGCGCCGACTGGCGGCGGAGGGCGTTCCTCGTTCTCGGCCTCGTTCAGGCGGGCCGTGGACGGATGACCGGGCGGCGGCTGCCCTTCGACACGGGCGTGGGCGAAGTGGCGACGATCTCTTCGACGTCGGCGGGCTCCTCGCTCACGTCGAGCCGCAGGGCCTGCGTCAGTGCGAGACCGTGGCGCGTCGTGAGGATCAGGCGACGATATTGCGCGTCGCCGCTGAGATCGATGACGACACTGGGGCGACGCCGACGGATCAGCACGAAGTCGACGCTTCCGGCGGCCTTCCACGTTCCGGCCGCGAGCACCCCGGGAATGTGCGTCCCCGGGTTCGGCACTACGCGGAGCCATGTCCAGGCTTCATCGATCAGCTGCACCTTCGTGATGGTGTCGCGTGCGAGTCGGACGTTGTCACGGTGGAAGCTCGCGGCACGCTCGATCGGCGAGAGCACGATCTCGAGTTGCGTCTGGTCGAGCAGCAACGTCACCATGCGTCCAGTCTGCCAGCGGGGCCCTCCCAGTTGTCTGTGTCTTGCTCACAGGAAGGCAACGATCCATTGTCGGTTCCCACGACACCACCTCTTTTCCATTCCGATGTTCTGCTCGACATTCGAACAAACCTACTAGACTCAGACCATGCCCACCGCCACCGACGCCAACCTCGAGCAGCGCATCCAGCTGCTCGATTCCTGGGTCGAGAAGCGGCGGCAGATCGCGTGCCTCGAGTCCGAGGCGTCCGATCTCCTCGCCGAGCGGCTGCGGCTCGACGGGGCCGAGGGCGACGAGCATCCGCACCACCGCGACGCCATCCATCGGTCGATGGTCGCGGAGTACTCCGCCGCCGGACGCATCGCCCAGGGCAGCATCGAATACGCCTTCACCGACGCAGGCTTCGTCAACGCCAGCCATCCGCACGTGCGCGAGGCGTTCCGGCGCGGCACCATCACGGCCGCGCACGTTCGCGAGATCGTGCGAGCGGCCGGAATCGTGCGCGAGGCCGTGAACAACGGCAGGGCGGATGCCGATGCGGTGCAGCGCTACGACATCGGTGCCGTGACCATCGCCGAGAGAGAGACACCGGCGCGGACGAAAGTCCACCTCAAAGGCCTGGCCGCGGTCCTCGCGGGTTCCACGACCAACGAACGCCATAGTCCGAGCGCACGGTGACGGTGCGGCCCGCCGGCGACGGGCTCGCGGTCTTGACGGCCGTGCTCCCGGAACACCTGGCGGCGGCGATCATCGACCGCCTCACCCAGATAGCACGCGCCGCCCTCCCGGGGCGCCGAGACCACGAACCCGT
>NZ_JAGGPD010000526.1 GCF_018613995.1 Microbacterium sp. ISL-103
CCTCGCTGGCAGGCCTGAGCCCTCGGCATAGGCTGAAGGGATGCGTCAGAACCCCAGTTTCACGCTTGCGGACGTCGCCGAGATCCGCCGGGTCATCGGTGACAATCCGTGGGCGACGATCGTCAGCCACGGGCCGGACGGCCTCGTCTCCTCGCACTACGTGGTGCTGCTCGACGACGATCGGGACGACCTCACGATCGTCGGTCATGTGGGTCGGCCTGACGACCTGATCCACGGGATGGGCGAACGCGAGCTGCTCGTGATCTTCCAGGGTCCTCACGGATACATCTCTCCAGGGTGGTACGGCGACGTGCAGGCCGTACCCACGTGGAACTACACCGCGGTGCATCTCGCGGGTGTCCCCGAGATCCTCAGCGATGAGGAGAACCTTGCTGTCCTCGACCGGCTCGTCGACCGCTTCGAAGGTCGGATGCCCGATCCGCGACGCATGTGGGAGCGCCCGAACGACCCCGCCTTCGTCACGCGCCTCGCAGCGGGAACGGTGGGCTTCCGGTTGACCCCGACGCGCGTCGTGGCGAAGCGGAAGCTCAGCCAGAACAAGCCGGCCGAGACGGTCGCCGCGGTGATAGCCGAGCTCGAGGGCACCGGGCCGTACGCCCAGCCGGATCTCGCAGCCGAGATGCGGCGTGCCCAGGAGGCACGCGAGGGGGGCTCACGGTGACGGGCGCCGGCGCGTCGATCCAGACGATCACCGGAGTGCGCATCACGGGTCCGGGCAGCGAGTTCCTCGTGGATGACGAGCCTGCTGACATCTTCATCGACGACGGTGTCATCAGCGACATCGCTCCGACTCGGGCACTCCCGGCGCGCGGGGAGGTGCTCGACGGGCAGGGTGCGTGGGCTCTGCCCGGACTGTGGGACAACCACGTGCACACGGTGCAGTGGGCGCTTGCGACCGAGCGCGTCGCCCTCGGTGGCGCGGCGTCCGCCGCTGAGGCAGCGTCGATCATGAGTGCCGCTGCCCCCCTGCCCGATGGACGCAAGGTCGGCAGCGGATTCCGCGATGCACTTTGGCCTGACCGTCCGACTCTCGCCCTGCTCGACGGCGCGACCGGACCCGTGCCCACCTATCTCATCAACGCCGACGTGCACAGCACCTGGCTGAACTCCGCGGCGCTGCGGCTCGAGGGCTTCGACAGCGCTGATGGGATGCTCCGTGAGCAGGATGCCTTCGAGATCTCGCGGCGGCTCAACGCGGTCGACCCCGCACGCGGCGACGCAGCGGTCATGGCAGCGGGGGAGCGAGCCGCCTCTCGGGGCATCACCGGACTCGTCGACTTCGACATGGCATGGAACGCGGATGCCTGGCCGCGCCGGATCGCTGCAGGGTTCGCTGCCCACCGCGTCGAGTTCGCGATCTATCCGTTCGATCTGCAGCGGGCCATCAGCCAAGGACTCCGCACCGGGGAGCTGCGCGAGGGGGGCGATGCACCCGAGGCGGGTCGCGGGCTGATCCGGGTGGGGCCGCTGAAGATCATCAGCGACGGGTCGCTCGGCACGAGAACCGCCGCCTGCTCGCACTCGTATCCCGGCGATCCGCAGAACTTCGGCGTGCTCACGGTTCCCCCCGCAGAACTCAGCGAGCTGCTGACGATCGCCACGGGCTCGGGTCTCGCGGTGGCGGTCCACGCGATCGGGGATCGCGCCGTCACGGGGGCTCTCGACGCCTTCACGGTGTCTGGCGCGGTGGGCACGATCGAGCACGCGCAGCTCGTGCGTCATTCCGATCTCGCCCGCTTCGGCCGCCTCGGCGTCATCGCGAGCGTGCAGCCGCAGCATGCGCTCGACGACAGAGACCTCGTCGGCCGGCATTGGGCGGGGCAGACGTCGATCGGCTACCCGCTCGGGGCGCTGCGTGACGCGGGGGTCGAGCTGAGGTTCGGGTCCGATGCGCCGGTCGCACCGCTGGACCCGTGGCAGGCGATCGCGGCGGCCGTCACCCGCACGGACGACGACAGGGAACCGTGGCATCCCGAAGAGCGGATGACCCGCGCGCAGGCGCTCCAGGCGAGCGTGCGGACCGCACTGCGACCTGGCGAGCCGGCCGATATCGCGCTGTGTGGATTCGATCCGCTCGGCGCGTCCGGCGCCGACCTCCGAGCCATGCCCGTCACGGCGACGATGGTCGCAGGGCGGTTGTCCTTCGGCGGCTGAGACATCGCAGAGCACGACGAAGGGCACCGGGATGATCCCGGTGCCCTTCGTCGTGTGCGGCTGATTACGCGGCGATGTGCGACACGAGGAACCCGCGGTCCTT
>NZ_JAGGPD010000527.1 GCF_018613995.1 Microbacterium sp. ISL-103
CTCCCGATCGCTGCGGTCGCGCACTCTGCGCATCACGACGAGTTCACGCAGTCGTGCGTCATCGTCGGGGGTCACGTGTTGATCTTGCCATGACGCCAGGTATCCGAGTGTGAACGTCCGCGACATATCGATACTGCCCTCCCCCATTCCGCTTCCCGGGGCGCTACTCTGTGAGCATCCCTCACAGGGATTTCTCAGAAAGGGTCCCCAACCATGTCTGATTCACTCGCTACCGAAGCGAAATCGCTGTTCAAGTCCATCCGCGTCGTCCTCGCGATCTCGGGCGCCATCGCCCTCATCGCCGGCATCGTGCTGCTCGTATGGCCCGGTAAGACGGCGGTCATCGTCACGGGAATCTTCGCCTCGTATCTCGTGATCGCGGGTCTCGTCTACATCGGCCTCGGCATCTTCTCTCGCGCGAAGGGCGGATGGGCTCGCGTCGGCCACATCGTCCTCGGCCTCATCTACATCGTCGCCGGCGTCATCGCGTTCGCCAACCTCGGTGTCGCTGCCGCGACTCTCGCGCTCGTCGTCGTGATCTTCATCGGCATCAGCTGGATCGTCGACGGCGTGGTCGCCCTGTCCCTTCTCGGGCGCGACGGATCGAGGGTCTGGACCCTCCTTTACGCGCTCCTCAGCATCATCGCGGGTATCGTCGTGATCTTCTCGCCGCTGTATGCGGCGGCGGTGCTCTGGCTCGTACTCGGGATCTCGCTCGTCGTGCTCGGAATCGTGCAGATCGTCCGTGCGATCACCCTCGGCAAGGATGCGAAGGAGTTCGTCGCATCGGCCCAGGCCGATTCTGCGATCTGACCGCACCGGAACACGAAGAGAGCCCCGTCCGATGGACGGGGCTCTTCTCGTCACGGGGACTCACTCCGCGGCGAAGGCGCTCACGTCTCCGACGAGACGGGTGTTGTCGGAGGGCACGGCGTCGATCGCCGCGCGAGCGACCTCGGCCGCGAACTCCGAGACGTTGTAGAGCTTGCCCGCAGACTCGCGACGCTCGGCGATCGCGCCGGGATTCGCGCGCTCGAGCAGCGTGGCCGTGATGGTGCCCTCGATCATGTCTC
>NZ_JAGGPD010000528.1 GCF_018613995.1 Microbacterium sp. ISL-103
CCGACGTCCTCGTGGTGCTGGGCGATCGGCTCGAGGCGTTCGCCGCGGCGACCGCGGCCACGATCCTCTCGGTACCGGTCGCTCACGTGCATGGCGGAGAGCTCACCGAGGGTGCCATGGATGACGCGCTCCGCCATTCGATCACCAAGATGTCGTACCTTCATTTCGCCTCGACCGAGCAGCATCGTCGCCGCGTGATCCAGCTGGGGGAGGAGCCCGGGCGCGTCCACTTCCACGGAGCTCCGATCGTCGACGCGCTGGACGCGCTGCAACTCCTTCCGCGTGAGGCGGTCGCACAGCGGTTCGGCATCCGTCTGAACTCCCCGTATGCGCTGGTGACCTTCCACCCGGCGGTGATGGACGTCGACGCTCCTGAGGTCCTGCTCGACGAGCTCCTCTCCGCACTGCTGGACGTCGACCACCTCCACATCGTGATCACGGGCTCGAACTCGGACATCGGAACCGCGGACGTCCGCCAGCGCATCGCCGACTTCGTCGCGGCGAATCCCGACCGCGTCGACTTCGTGGAGTCCTTCGGGCAGCTGGGGTACCTCAGCGCGATGGCGTCGGCCGCCGTCGTCGCCGGCAACTCATCCAGCACGGTGCTCGAGGCGCCGGTGCTCGGCATCCCGTCCGTCCTCATCGGCGATCGACAGAAGGGCCGTCCGCTCGCGTCCAGCGTGCGCTCGCCGGTGCCGACGCGTGGCGCCATCGCCGATGCGCTGCGCGCAGCGATCGCGGGTGAGGCACCCGGCCCGGACGCGGCGATCTTCGGCACGCCCGGGTTCGCGGCGCGCACGACCGCGACGCTCCGCGACGCCTCGATACCGAGGCCGCCGCGCAAGAAGTTCCATGACATCGAGGAGGTATCGGGAGAATGACTGAATCTGTGTTCGTCATCGCCGAAGCAGGCGTGAATCACAACGGATCCCTCGCCACGGCGGAGGAACTCGTCGACCTGGCGGCATCCGCCGGCGCCGACGCGGTGAAGTTCCAGACCTTCTCGGCCGACAACCTGGCGCTCGAGAGTGCGGCCCTCGCCGACTATCAGCGCGCCTCCGATGACGATCGCCGGTCGCAGCACGATCTGCTCCGTCAACTCGAGCTCACGCACGAGGAGTTCCGCAGTCTCCGCGATCGCTGCGAGTCGCGGGGCATCCAGTTCCTGTCGACCGCGTTCGATGTGGCGGGTCTGGACTTCCTCGTGTCGGAGCTCGGGATCCCGATCGTCAAGATCGCATCGGGCGACCTGACCTTCGCCCCCCTCCTCGTCGCCCCCGGGCGCTCAGGGCCGCCCGTGACCCTGTTCACCGGGTTGGCCGAGCCCACGG
>NZ_JAGGPD010000033.1 GCF_018613995.1 Microbacterium sp. ISL-103
GTACATCGGCGTAGGACGTCGACGCCGTCTGGAGAACGCGAGCTTTCGGGATGATTCTGGCCTCACCCCCGAGGATTCGCGCTCGCGCGCTGAGGGCTCACGTCCGCTTAGTCGTCAGAATCGGCGGACGTTCCATGTGTTGCAGCCCGCCACCGCGGTAGTGTGCCCGATCTCCAAGCTCACAGTCCCATTCGTAGGTAAAACTGTGAGCGCGTAGCGGAACACTACGAGGCGTGACCAAGTTCCCCCACACTCAGCGGCGAAACACATGCTCGTGTGCGGATGGAGCTTCAACGAGAGTCGAGAGTCGAGAGCGGTCATGGTCCGCTGTCCGACGGCCGAGCTAGCCTGAGCAAGATTGGGGAACGACATGGGGAACCGCAAGAACACGCCGACTCGGAAGATCATCGCGGCAGACGACGAGGGTATGGGCGCCACGCTGGCGCGGATGGCGGCGATGCTGGGACGCTTCGGCGACGGCGAGGGCGCGCAAGAATACGCGGAGCGCTCGCCCGACATCATTCGGCAGCACGTTCATAGCATCGCCGAGGCAGTGAAGGGCGTCGACGCCTTCGACCTCATCGAGCTAACGCGCATGTATGAGGTCCCTACGAGGTTGGAGGGCTATCGGGAGAGCCTCGCTCAGCACCTCCCGGTCGCCGTCGAGATTGCCGCGCTGATCATGCTGGCTCGTGGTCACCGGCTCCCGGATAGTGAGCCTCAGGTTGAGGGCCTAGAGGCGGTTGTCGAAGACCTCCACGAGCGAGTGAGCGAGATGCTCCTCGCCAGCTCGTTCAGCTTGTTCGCCTCCGGCATGGCGAACAAGCATGGGCCCCTCACCATGCTCTCCGCTCAATACGTGGGAATGGACGTCTCCGTGCGTGGCAAGCAGTACACGCACATCCACGACGACATCAATGAAGCGCTATTCGCGAGTGCGCATATCGGCGATCTTCTCAAGGAGGCGCTGGGGTTCACCTTCGAGGAGTTCATCTCCGTGCGCGACGGCATCATCCAGGTGAGAAGCGAAAAGATGCTCTCCGACGTCGACGCCATGCGAGAAACTCTACGAGCAGTTTCAGAGCAGCGACTCCGAACAACCGGATGAGGCGTTCAAGGAGAAGCTCCGAGAGGCTTGGGACGCGTGGAAGGCAACGCCCGGGAGCAAGGCAACGTTCACCGCTGCGGACGTCTCCGCTGTCGCGTCCGTGGACATCGCCACCACGCAACATGTCCTGGACCTATTCAGTGCAGGATTCGATGCCGAGTTCGACGCGGCAGCAGCCGTGCAGTCACGTCTCACTGGAGATAGCCCGTTCCGTACCGCCGATCTCATCCGCGACACGGACGGCAACTACGTCTCCATTGGGTCACCTATCGGAATGGATTGCTTCCGACAGGTCGCGGAGGAGGCGCTCAACAAGAACCCGAAACGATTCCGAACCTACGAGCGTCGCAGGGTCACGGTAAGCGAAGAGTACGCGCTCGCTCAGCTGACGAAGCTGCTGGGCTCCAACGCTTCACACGCGAACCTCAAGTACTTCCGCGCGAACCCCGATGTCGACGTCACCGCACTTGGCAAGGACGCCGAAAATATCACCGCTGTTGCCGAGCAGACGGAGGCGGACGGGCTGTTCTTGATAGAGGATGTGGCGATCTGCGTCGAGGTCAAGGGAAAGAGTCTCTCGCGTCAGGCGCGAGGCGGCCATGTTCAACGGCTGAGCGCAGACCTGAAGGCGACCATCGGCAGCGCCACACAGCAGGCGCAGCGCCTCGAAGAGCACATCAGGGTCAACGGGGGGCTCTGGCTCGAAGACCGCTCGTGGTGGGATTTGTCGAAGGTTCGGGAGATCCGTTCCGTCGCGGTGTGCCTCGACGACTTGGGTCCGCTCGCTACGGGATTGGACGCTTTGGTCAGAGCCAATGTCGTCACCAGCGACCGGTTTCCATGGATCGTGAGCCTGCACGACCTGATGGTCGTCGCCGACGTCGTGGATAGGCCAGCGGAGTTCCTCCTATACCTCCGTCGACGGACGGAATCGGAGGTGTCTCTGCGGTTCGAGGCACTCGACGAACTGGACCTGTTCATGCTGTTCCTGCAGGGGGGACTCTACGTGGATCCGGACCCGGAGCGTGTGAGCGAGGAGTTCTTGGGGGGTGCCTCGCCCCACAAGTCGAGATCGCCGACGCTATCGGGAAGCCTCCGTGCCCACGCAGGTATCCACGCACACGGATCCGCTCGACGCATGGATCTATTACGCGAACGGGGCTAGCGAAGAGCCCGCGTCGAAGCCGTCCTTCCTCACGGACGCTCGAGTGAACCAGCTAGTGAACTTCCTCCAGGACGAGCGCAAACCCGGTTGGTTCCGCTTCAGCGCAGACCTCCTCAATCTCAGTAGCGAAGGTCAGGAGGGCGTCGCGCATGCGCTTGAGCACGTCGCGGCGATGACGGCGAAAGACGGAGCGGCGCACACATCGTTCACCGCATTCGCGGGCGCTTGGGGCTACCCGACGCTCTTCATCGGGTCTAAGCCGGCTCTCATGCCAGCTACGACGGCGAGTGAGCATCTCGCCCGCTACGCGGTGCTGAAGAAGCATCAGATCAAGTCAGACCGCGCCCTGATGGTGCTCATCGACGAGAACGAGCACATCCACTCCATCCGCTACGACTATTCCGAGCCCGTCGACAACGAGATCCTTGATGATGCTGCCGCCATGATGCGATTGATCCCACCCGAAGTCATGGGGAGAATGTCGCTCCACTTGACTACCTGGCGTTGTACGAGCGTGAAGCGGTGAACCTCGATCCGAAGGTCAAGCCGGTCCCGCCATACATCGCGACCGGGGGCTTCGGTGACGACCAACAGGGAGCGAGCGTGGCCTGACATACGGTGACGCTGCCTGCGGCTTCGGAAGGGCCGACGAGAACCTCATCGGCCCTTCTGAAGTCCGCGTACACGAGTAATTAAGGCGAGACCACGGTATGACCTTCATTGGTCTCGTCGTCCAGAGCGAGGATCCGCACGCAGATTCCGCTGCGGGCACCGTTCGAAGAGTGCCCGCGTGGGGCGTCCGGTCAATGGCCGGATGCTCCTCGCAACCGCGTTTAGACTTGAAGGAGCGGCCGGACAGCCCCCGTCGCAACGTTCGAGGTGAGGCAGTGTCCGAGTACACAATGTCGAGAGCGCCGAGCGACGGTGAACTCCTCTATCGCTTATCGCGCGGCGACGAGCCGGCGTACCGCATGCTTCACGACCGGCATCAAGCGCCGGTATTTCGGACCTCGCTCGTTCTCATGCGCACAACGTGGGATGCCGAGGAAGTTGCTGCTACGGCGTTCTTCGAACTGTGGCGGAAACGAGACAAGGTCCGTGTCGTCGATGGCTCTGTGCTTCCCTGGCTGCTAGCCACGACCTCGTACGCCGCGAAAAACAGTCTGCGCTCTCGTCGCCGCTATCAGCGCCTTCTCAACCGCATTCCGCACGATGGCGACGTCCCCGACCACGCCGACGAAGTTGTCCGCGCCATGGACGCGCTGAAGATCTCGCGCAGCGTGCGACAGGCGCTGCTCGAGCTAAATCCCCGCGATGCGAGCGTAGTTGTTCTGTGCGTCGTCCATGAGTTGCCCGCATCGGAGGCTGCAGTTGTTCTCGGAATCCCAGAAGGCACGGTCAAGTCCCGTCTATCCCGAGTGAAGGCGAAGCTTCGCGGGACGCTGCACGAGTATGCTCCCACCTCAGAGGAGGCGAACGCATGACTGACCAGTCCGGTGGCATGCCACACCGCAGAGAGGTCCAGGACCTCCTGATCGAGCAGATGCGTCAAGACCTCTCACGCCGGGTGTGGTGGAAGACGATATGGGGCCGGTTGTCGATAGCCGGCAGCGTTCTCGTGCTCGCGGGTGCCGGGGTGGCGGCAGTCGTTCTCCTCGAGGAACGTCCGGTGGACGACACCAGCATCGTCCAGTGCCTTGAAGGTCCGTACCGGAATCCGGACGGGACACTGTCTGGCGCGGCAGTGAGCATCGCCACGCCAGACGGTGTCGTACCTATTGAGGACGCTGAGGCCGTCTGTGTTCAGATGTGGGAGTCGGGTGCGTTTGCGGAGACTGATCCGCTGTCCGCGACGCCGGAACCGGCTGTAGCTCCGCCTGAGTTCACGACGTGTGTCACTGACGGCGGGGGTGCTGCTGTCGTCCCAGGGAAAATCGAATGTTCAACGCTTCGCCTGCACCCGTATAAGAGCTGACACAGACGGAGCTCAGCCGAACGTTCCGACCGGACGGTAGACGATGGACGATGTCTTCGCCGCGAGCGCTCCGAGCGACGAGCAGTATGGCGCGCAAGTGAGTACCGACCCCGTGTAGCTCGTGCCGTCGTATTGCGAGGACCAGCAGTTGCTGAACCCCTCCGCGGAGCGCACGTTGTTGTTCCACCCCGATCCGAGGCTTGGGAATCCGAATGTAACGCCGTAGCACCCGCTACCGGAGCCCCAATGGATCAGAACTGAACCGGTTCGCGACGTTCCGGTCCAGATCTTTCCGACGGTGACCGTCGCTGCTGCGGACACGGAGCGACTGCTGACACCGACAGGAATCAGTTGCTCGTAGTCCCCAGGGGCGCCGTCTTCGATGAACTGCTCGGCCTCCTCGACAGATGAGAAGCAGGAGATAACCTCCGGAACATCTTCGGGGATCGGATCCCCTTCAGGGATCGCCACTCCGCCAACGGTGCATGCAGCGGGAAGGGGAGGGTCGGACGAGGCGAATGCTGGTGCCGCGCTGGTGATGACGAGCGTTGCGAGGATGACCGCTGAAACGGACAGGAATCGTCGGGACAAGGAAAGCTCCTCCGGTAGGGAATGGATTCGCTTTGGTATGTCCAAGCCCGATTGCGGAGTTCCGGTCGCTCGAGAGATGAGCGCCATTCATCCGCGGGATTGCGGGGGAGAGGCGCGCTATGTTGGCTCGATCTCTGTATGCAGCGGGAGGCAGCGGGGCAAACAGCTGACGGAACGCGAGATGGGGCGACATCTGTCCTGCGTTGCTGCAGACCGCGCAGGAGCATCTGGAGCCGCGCCCACCGGCGCATAACGGTCTCTTCGGGAGCAGCCCAGAGACCTGCGTCAGTTCATCGGGGCCAGCGACTCACGGGAAGGACGACACAGCGGGAACGAGGGTCCCCCCGCTAGGCCTGACTTCCCGCGGCTTTCCGTGCGCTCGATGCAGTTGCGGAAGGGCCCCTGGAATCACCAGATGGAGAAGTTCCCGTTCAGCCAACGGTGCGCTTCCGGGAGATCAACTCGCTCGCCAGCGGCGAGATCAATAGTGAGGCGACGGCAGAACCGGCTACGGTAAAGGCGCGGCGCATAGAGCGGGAGTGGTCCAGGGAGTTTCTTGCTCGGACCGCGGGAGTGTCCGCCGCACACGCGAGGCGCCTGCAATCGGCCGGCTCGCGCGAACCCTCGGCTGCTCCCTCGATGACCTGTTCACCCAGTTCCCTACGGAGGCACCCTGATGACGCTGGCGCACGAAGTTGCGACGGACACACGGACCGTCACCCTCGCCACAGGACGATGGGGTTCGAGAGACGTGCGATGGGGGCACACCTGGGAGCACGGCACCGCCGCGTACTGGCTGGAGGCGACCAGGCGCTCTGCGAGATCGGACGAACCGCTTCGCCATCAGCTCACCGAATCCCTCTACGACGAGGTTGCGCTGTGCATGCTGGGCGGGTTCGGAATGCCCTACGAGCTGGGACTCGCCGCCTTCGAGGCGCTCCGCGACAACCTCCTCCAGGACAACCCCACGCCAAGCGCAAGCGCCATCGAGGAGATCCTCATCCGACCGCTCACCGTGGGACAGAGTAAGAGGCGCTACCGATTCCCCTACCAGCGCGCCCAACGGCTCTCAGCTGCGCTTCGCCACCTTCACTCGACAGACGCCCCCACCGACCCGCCCGACAACCGGGACTGGTT
>NZ_JAGGPD010000529.1 GCF_018613995.1 Microbacterium sp. ISL-103
CAACCTCGGAGTCTGGTCGTACGTCGAGTCGTTCGGCCAGAACCGCTACGGATTCGGTGCCGCGCTCGCGGTGCTGCTCACCCTGGTGCTGATCGGCATCACGATCGTGTACATCCGTTCACTCATGAAGGAGGACGAGCTGTGAACCCCCGCCCGTCTGCCATGTCGCGCCTCGGCACCGGCATCGCGATCGCCGCCGTCCTGATCTTCACGCTGTTCCCCGTCTACTGGATGGTCTCCAGCGCCCTCGACGCCAAGGCGTCCAGCGGCGGCCAGTCGCTGCTGCCGCAGGAATTCACGCTCGACAACTTCGCCTTCGTCCTCACAGACGGCGGCTTCGGCACCTACCTGCGCAACTCGGCGATCGTCGCGGTGGTCACCGTGCTCGTCAGCGCCCTGGTCTGCCTGCTCGCCGCGGTCGCGGTCGCGCGCTTCCGCTTCAAGTTCCGAACGACCATCCTGATGATGATCCTCGTCGTGCAGATGGTGCCGCTCGAGGCTCTGGTCATCCCGCTGTTCCTGCAGGTCAAGAGCCTCGGCCTGCTCAACAGCATCCTGGGCCTGATGGTCGTGTACGTCGCTCTCTCGCTCGCCTTCGGCATCTGGATGCTGCGCGGGTTCGTGGCCGCGGTGCCGGTCGAGCTCGAAGAGGCCGCCTACATCGACGGCGCCAGCTGGTGGCGGATGTTCCGCTCGATCCTGCTGCCGCTCGTGATGCCCGGCCTCGTCGCCACCAGCATCTTCAGCTTCATCACGGCGTGGAACGAGTTCATCTTCGCCATGACGATCCTCGGCAGCGCGACCGACCAGTACACGGTGTCGATCGGCCTGAAGTCGTTCTTCGGTCTGCACGCCAACGACTGGGGCAGCATCATGGCCGCATCGACCATCATCACGATCCCGGTCATGATCTTCTTCGTGATCGTCCAGCGCCGCCTCTCGGCCGGCATGGTCGCGGGAGCGGTCAAGGGATGAGCGACGACCTCGCGCGGCTCGCGAACGGAGTGCTCTGGCCGGGGTTCTTCGGCACGGAGCCGCCGGAGTGGCTGCTCGAAGAGCTGCGCGACGGCCTTGCCGGAGCGGTCTACTTCGGTCAGAACGTCGGTGACGGTCTGTCGGCCATGAGTGCGCGGATCAACGAGGCGAACCCCGACGCTCTGATCGGCATCGACGAGGAGGGCGGCAACGTCACTCGTCTCGAGTCGGCGGCGGGCTCGACCCTTCCGGGCGCGGCGCAGCTCGGAATCGTCGACGACGTCGACGCCACCCGCGCATCCGGTGCCGAGCTCGCCCGGCGCGTCGGCGCGATCGGCGGCAACGTGATCCTCGGACCCGTCGCCGACGTGAACACCGATCCTCGCAACCCGGTGATCGGCGTGCGGTCCTTCGGCAGCGATGAAGCGCTCGTCTCCCGACACGTGCTGGCGGCCGTCGATGGCATCCAGGACGGCCCTGTGGCGGCGTGCATCAAGCACTTCCCGGGCCATGGCGACACGCATCTCGACTCGCACCACGCGCTTCCCGAGATCGCCCTCGACGTCGAGGAGTTCGAGCGGGTGCACCTGGCGCCCTTCCGCGCCGCGGTGGCCGCCGGCGTCGACGCGGTCATGACCGCGCACATCGTCGTCCCCGCCTGGGGAACCGAGCCCGCGACCCTCAACCCCCGCGTGCTCGGCATGCTGCGCGACTGGGGCTTCGAGGGGGTCATCATCACCGACGCCCTCGACATGGCGGCGATCCGCGAGACCGTCGGCATCGGCCCCGGGGCTGCGCGAGCTCTCGCCGCCGGCGCCGACCTTCTGTGCATCGGCAATCCCACGAACCGGGGCGAGGCCACTCTCGCGGATCAGGATCTCCGGGATCTCCACGCGGCGCGCGACGGGATCATCGCGGCTCTCCGCGACGGCTCGCTGCCCCGCGAGCGCGTCGAAGACGCAGCCCGGCGCGTCGCCCGTCTCGCACAGACGCTGCGCACGCGCACCGCACGCACGGCACCGGTCGACTTCGACGGACCCGGGATCGTCGCGCGAGCAGTCACGGGCGCGACGGCGGATGCGATGGCCCTCGCCGTCGTCGATGCCAGACGCCGCTCGACTCTCGCCGTCGACAGCGCGTCGGCGTACGTCGCTGACGCGCTCGCGGGCGACGGTCATCGCGTGCGTCTCGATGTCGCGCGCACCTCGCTCGCCGAGCAGGATGCCGCACTCGATGCGGCGGTCGCCGCCGACGGGCTGACGGTGATCCTGCTGGACCGCCCGGATGCCGACGAGGCGCAGCGTTCGCTCGTCGAACGTGCCGCAGCACGCGATCGCGAGGCGGTCGTGGTCAACGTCGGGCTGGCACCGCAGCGACCGCTCGCGCTGCCTGTCGTCGACGTCGGAGCCGCCAGCAGGATCGGCGCACAGGCCGCCAGGGATCGGCTCACCGGCGGGGCCTCGCGGCGCGCCGCCCCGCCGTCCGGCAGCGCAGGGCGGGTCGACTGAGGCAGGATGACACCGTGGACGACGATGTTCGCGCGCTGGTACGCCGATCCGTTCCCCGACTGAGTGCTGCAGAAGCACGGGTCGCGGAGACGATACTCGGGGACCCCACGCTCGTCGTCGATCTCGCCATCAACGACCTGGCGCAGCTCTGCCACACGTCGCTGTCGACGGTGGCCCGCTTCGCGCAGTCACTCGGCTTCAGCGGGTATCGCGAGCTGCGGGTCGCGGTGGCGCGCACGGTCACCCTCGCGCAGGCGCAGCAGGCCCGATTCGGCCTCGACACGACGGCGATCGATCCGGATGACGAGCCGGCGGCCGTCGCCGCCAAGCTCGCGGCTCAGGAGATCGATGCGATCGAGAAGACCGCGCTCGGTCTCGATGCGGATGCACTCGACCGGGTCGCGCGAGCCGTCGTCGCCGCACGGCACGTCGATCTGTTCGGGCAGGCGGCCTCGTCGCTCACCGCCCAGGATCTTCAGCAGAAGCTCGCCCGCATCGGCTGCTCGGTCGCGCACTCGGCCGATCCGCATCTCGCGCTCACGACGGCATCGCTTCGTACGTCCGACGACGTCGTGATCGCGTTTTCGCACGGCGGTGAGACCCACGAGGTCGTCCGTGCGGTCGAGATCGCCAGAGACGCCGGCGCGCTGTCCGTGGCGATCACCAGCGCCCCGGACTCCACGCTCGCGCTCGCAGCCGACATCTCGCTGCTGACGTACGCGCAGGAATCGCTGTTTTTATGTCCCTCACTCGGCCAGATAAAGAATACACCCCAGCCCCCGGGCT
>NZ_JAGGPD010000530.1 GCF_018613995.1 Microbacterium sp. ISL-103
GAGGATCCAGTGCGTCGATGAGGGCGGCCGGATCACCAGGGGTGCCGTGAGCGCCGGGATCGCCGAGGTCAGTGTCTCGGGCTCGGGCGACACGTCGGCGATCTGCACCGCGAGGCGCACATCGTGGCCTGCGCGCCGCAGCTGCTCCGCGATCGCGGCGACAGCCGGCTCTTCGCCGATCGAGTCGTCGTAGTGGTCGAAGTACGCCCGGGTCATGCCGATGGTCTGCGTCACGATCGGAGTCAGCCGCTCGAGAAGCGCGCGCATCTCGACGAGCTCCTCGCGGTGGATCGAGCGTCGCGGGTTCAGCGTGAGCGATTCCTCACCCGCGGCGATCGTCGCCTCTGCGGCCTCTTTCATGGGGCGCAGCAAGCGCGCCTCGAGCAGGAGCTCCTGCAGTCTCGCGGGTGTCTGCGGGTCGGGCAGGGCGTCGGCCAACCGGTCGAGGCTCGCCGCCAGCTCGCTGCCCAGCAGGCCGAGATCGCGTCGGGCAGGTGCCACGAGCACGGGAGGCACGATGAGCGCGTTGACCACGATGCCGATGACGACCCCGATCAGGGTCTCGACGATGCGCGCGAGCGCGTAGTCGGGGGTCGAGCCGAGGGCCAGCACGAGCATCGCCGAGATCGCGACCTGGTTGCCGGTGCCAGGGGTCGCCCGCAATGCCCAGGCGATCAGCATCGCCACGACGATGGCGAGCAGCACGATCCAGCTCGGGGATCCGAGCAGCAGACCGAGCGCGACGGCGATGAGCACGCCGACGATCNNTGCACGACGAGCAGGGCGGCGATCGCGGCGAAGACCGGCAGCTGCCCCGGCACGACCCAGCCCGCGAGCAACCAGGCGGCTATCGTCGCCGCGGCCGATTTCACCACCTGCAGCAGGGGGGAGCGCTTCGAGGCGCGGATCGCGGCATGGATGCGCATGGGCCCCACGCTACTCGGCTAGCGACTGCTGTCACCTGAGATGTCAACCCCGTCGCCAATGCTCGGCGACTGACGCTGAATGGGATCACACGAACGACGAACAGTGAGGAGCATCACATGGTGCAGATCATCGAGACCATCGACGTACACGTTCCGATCGACGTCGCCTACAACCAGTGGACGCAGTTCGAGAGCTTCCCGCACTTCCCCGACGAGGTCGAGTCGAACGTCCAGATCGACGACACCCACAACCGGTGGACGGTAAAGGTGGCTGGCGCGACCCGCGAGCTCGACACGGAGATCACCGAGCAGCACCCCG
>NZ_JAGGPD010000531.1 GCF_018613995.1 Microbacterium sp. ISL-103
GCCTTCACGCGATCGACGCGACCTGCCCTCTCGTGACCAAGGTGCACCGCGAGGCGGTGCGATTCGCCCGCGACGACTTCGAGATCCTCCTCATCGGCCACGAAGGTCACGAAGAGGTCGAGGGCACGGCCGGAGAGGCCCCCGAGCACGTCACCATCGTGAACTCGCCGGATGAAGCCGACACGGTGCAGGTGAAGGACCCGTCGAAGGTCGTGTGGCTCTCGCAGACCACGCTGTCCGTCGACGAGACGATGGAGACGGTCAACCGCCTACGCGCACGCTTCCCCGAGATGCACAATCCGCCGTCGGATGACATCTGCTACGCCACCCAGAACCGGCAGGTCGCCATCAAGAAGGT
The DNA here is from genome assembly GCF_018613995.1 of Microbacterium sp. ISL-103. Classification (GTDB taxonomy): domain Bacteria; phylum Actinomycetota; class Actinomycetes; order Actinomycetales; family Microbacteriaceae; genus Microbacterium. Next base: position 359 of record NZ_JAGGPD010000531.1, read on the forward strand.
CGCGGCCAACGCCGACCTCGTGATCGTCGTCGGTTCTGCGAACTCGTCGAACTCGGTGCGCCTGGTCGAGGTCGCACTCGAGTACGGCGCGAAGGCCGCGTACCGCGTGGACTACGCCGAAGAGGTCAAGCAGGAGTGGCTCGACGGCGTCGCCACGGTCGGCGTCACCAGCGGAGCATCCGTTCCCGAGGTCCTCGTGCACGAGGTGCTCGAGGCGCTCGACGGCGCCGGCTACCGCGATGTCGAAGAGGTCAAGACGGCGGAAGAGGATCTGATGTTCTCGCTGCCGAAGGAACTGAGGCAGGATGCCTCGGGTCAGCGCGATTCTCGTGCGCTCGGGGGGCGTGCGTCAGGCGGAAGCGTCTAGTCTTGCCCGCCGCCGAGGGCGAGCCGACCCTCATCGGGTCGGTCCAACGTGCTCTGCGGCTGGTGGACATCGTCGCGAACTCCCCGCGACCCCTGCCGGTGAAGATGCTGTCGGCCATCACCGGACTCACTCAGGGCACGACCTACAACCTCGTGCGCACCCTCATCCACGAGGGATACCTGACCAGCGAACCCGACGGTCTCGTGCTCGGCACTCGGTTTCCGGCCTTCCACACGGATGCTGATGCCAGGGGCGTCTTCCTCGCCCGTGTGCGCGCTGCGCTCAGGGATGTGACCGACGAGCTGGGGGCGACGGCGTACCTGTCTCGCTACCGCGACGGCGAGCTGCATCTCGTCGACATCGTCGACGCAGTGCGCAACCCCCGGATCGAACTGTGGGTGGGCCTGGAATCCAGTGCACACGCGACCGCCCTCGGAAAGCAGATCCTGACGGAGCTCACCGGCGACGAGCGACTCGACTATCTCTCTCGGCATCGCCTCGAGGAGCTCACGCCGCAGACGATCAGCGACCGGCGCACCCTGCTCACGCAGCTGGAGCATTCGCCGGGGTACGCCGTGGACCGTGAGGAGTACCTGATCGGCAACTCCTGTCTGGCCGTCCCCGTGATCGCACCGAACGTGGTGGCCTCGCTGGCCATCTCGCTTCCCGCAGAACCCGGCGTCCTCGATCGCGCGCTCGTCCCGAAGCTGCAGCGCGCCGCGCGGTTGTTGTCGTTGCAGCTCGGGGCTGATGCGCTCGCGGGCGACGAGAGCCCCCTCTGAGAGGCGTCACCGGATGTTTCACTATCTGAAGAAATGACACTGGCGCGTCGGCACGCGCTTTCCTAACATGTGGAAGGTAGACGTCTGTGCATTCGGCGCTACAGGTGGTGGAACGTCCCCAGCGTTCCTCGACCCACTTGGATGACGAGCGTCCCCAGCGTTCCGAGTCCGCGGCCCCGAGGAGTCCCCACTTCTCCGGGGCCGCCGTCGTTTTCAGGCTGTTCAGTCTGGGAGCCTGCCAAGGGTCGGGCGGATAGCATGGCCGCATGACCGACCAGCGGCCCCAGTACGGCGAAATCGCGACCATCGAAGAGCAGCGCAGGGCGGCGGGACTGCCGCCGCTCGACGAGGTGGCACCGGCCGTCGTCGCTGCAGGTCCGCCCGAGAGCCCTGCGGCAGCAGCGCCCGCCGCTGCTCGCTCGCATCCGGTCGACCGGTTCGCGACGATCGGGCTGCTCGCCTACGGTCTGGTGAACGTCGTCGTGACCGGCCTGTCGTACCTCGACTTCTCGACCGCCATGAACGAGATGATGAGCGTCCTCGGCGTCGACGGCGAGTTCACCAACTTCGCCGAGGGCAGGACCTGGGGAACGATCGCCGCCGTCGTCCTGGCAATCGGGTGGTCGCTCACCGCCTACTTCTCCATCCGCCGACTGCGCAGTGCGAAACGCAGCTGGTGGGTGCCTCTCGTCGGCGCCGCCATCACTCTCTTCGTCGCGTCGATCTGTGCGGCTATCCCGCTCATGAACGATCCGGCCTTCATCGATTTCATCGGCAAGGCCGCCGGGCGGTAAC
>NZ_JAGGPD010000532.1 GCF_018613995.1 Microbacterium sp. ISL-103
GGGGGGGGGGGGGGGGGGGGGGGGGGGGGGGGGGGGGGGGGGGGGGTGGGGGGGGGGGGGGGGGGGGGGGGGGGGGGGGGGGGGGGGGGGGGGGGGGCGGGGGGCGGGGCTGCGGGCGTCGAGCCCGCACCGGTGGCGGGTGAGGGGCCGGCCACGTCCGCGGTATCCACCCGCAGCTGTTCGCCGCCGCGCCAGGCCCGGCGAGCGGCGAGGATGCCGTAGGCCAGCAGGAACAGCGCGCCCGCCCACCGAGCGACCACCACGAGCCAGGGGGCTGCGGAGATGACGAAGCCGAGGCCGGCGACGCCGGCGGCGATCAGCAGGGCGTCGGAGAGCGCGCAGATGACGACGACGGGCAGCACGTGCTCTCGACGGATTCCCTGGCGCAGGACGAAGACGTTCTGTGCGCCGATCGCGATGATCAGTGAGAGGCCGAGTCCGAGACCCGCGAAGACGGAGAGCATGGTCCCCACGGTAGGTCGTTCGCGTACATCAGCACCAGCGCAGATAACTGATGCAGCATTAGCATCGCTAATGTGAAGATCGATCCAGAACTCGCGGCCACCGTCGCGGCCGTGGCAGATGAAGGAACCCTCGACGCGGCGTCCCGAATGCTGCAGGTGACGCCGTCTGCCGTGAGTCAGAGACTCAAGTCGCTCGAGGAGCAGCTGGGTCGGGTGCTCGTCGTGCGCAGCAAGCCGGTGCGACTGACCGAGGCCGGCGAGGCGGTGGTGCGTCTGGCGCGCCAGATCGCGCTCCTCGAGCATGATGCGCTCGGCGGGCTGGGGCTCGAGGGCGACGGCACTCCGCGCTCGCGCATCCCGCTCGCCGTGAACGCGGATTCCCTGGCGACCTGGTTCCTCCCGCCTCTCGCGCGGCTGTCCGCCGCGCACGACCTCGACTTCGACCTGCATCGCGACGACCAGAACTTCACCGCCCGCCTGCTCGAATCGGGCACGGTCATGGCTGCCGTCACGAGTGAGTCCACGCCGGTCGCCGGATGCTCGGTCGCGCCTCTCGGGGTGCTGGAATACCACGCGATGGCCGAACGGTCGTTCGCCGAGCGCTGGTTCCCGCAGGGTGCGACGCCGCAGTCCCTGACGGTGGCGCCCTTCGTCGATTTCGATCGGCGCGACACCCTGCAGCATGACTGGCTGGCATCGACGGCGGTGCCGCACCACGGTGTGCCTCGGCACTACGTCCCGGCATCCGCCGACTACGCACTCGCGGTCCGTCTGGGGTTGGGATGGGGCATGGTCCCCGTGCTTCAGCAGGATCCCGGACTCGTCCCACTCGGCGGCGACCCCCTGCGTGTCGGGCTCTATTGGCAGCAGTGGAACCTGCGATCCGCGCTGCTCGACACCATCGCCGCCGAGGTGGCTGTCGAGGCGCGGCGTGTTCTGGCGACCTGATCGAGCGCGGTCGACGGTTGTCGCCCGTTCGACCGGTTCACAAGACGCCTGGACGTTTATCGCCCTGATTGAGCGAAGAATGTTCACTCGTTATCGGTATGCCCTTGTTTTGCAACATTTCTTGGACAAAACTGACCGGACTGACTGAACGCGCTGATGCAGGTCCCGGAAGGGCGGCCATTCCCAGGCATCCGCGGTTCGCGAATTCCTGAGGGGGAACGTCATGGTTGAGAAGGACACACGACGCAAAGTACTGGCAGTGCTGGCCGGAGGGCTCGTACTCGGAGTGGGTATCGGGGTGACCCTCGCGGCGTGGAATGACTCGGAGTTCGCGACCGGGACCTTCACCGCCGGCTCGTTCAACCTCGAAGGCTCCACGACCAGCGCGACGACCGGCTACGCCGATCACAACGTCGACGAGGGCGATGCTGCGGCCTCCCTCATCTTCGAGCTGCCGGCCGTCGCGTCATCGATGTCGCCGGGCGACGTGGTCTACGCGCCCTTCTGGGTGCGTCTGGACAGCACGACGACCAACAGCGCCACGCTGGTCCCGACCGGGATCACGGCGGGCACCGGCGGGAACGAGGCCAATCTCTCGTACACGGTGACGGCCATCGCCGATGAGGACACGTGCGGGGCTGCGGCCACCGGGACCGTCGTCGCGACAGGAGCGACACTGAGCGCCCAGACGGGCGCGACAGCGGTCGATCTCGCCGAGGGCGCTCCGGCCGGAACGGCGGGCACGCCGGTGCAGCTGTGCTTCGCCGTCACCGCGGGTGCGGGCCTGACCCAGGGCGCGACCGCGACCGCGACCTGGGAGTTCACGGCGACGTCGACTGCGGACTGATCATGGCCGACACCCGCAGAGCCATGCGGGAGGGGAGGCGGCTGCTCTCCCGTCGGATACGAGCCGTGCTCGCGGGCGGGCTGGTGTTCGGCGTCGGCGCGGCGATGACGCTCGCCGCATGGAACGACTCGGAGTACGGCAACGCGACCTTCACTGCGGGCCGCTTCGACATCGTGGGTGCAACGGACGGAGCGACCTTCGCGAGCCACCCCGTCGGCACTCCCGCGGCGCTCACCTTCAGTGCGCCGTTCAGCGCCATGGCGCCGGGCAACACCACCTACGCGCTCTTCAGCGTGCGGACGGCGAATCCGTCTGTCGCGGGAACGCTGCAGCTGAGCGTGACGTCCACCGCGGGCACGGGACTCGCGACCTACCTGCGCTACGGGGTGCGCACTATCGCAGGCACCACCTGCAATGGCACGACCTACACCGCCGGCACCGCCGTCGTGCCCGACAACTCGGCGATGTCGACCGGGGGCACCGGCACCCAGGCGGTCGCGGCGAACGGCGGCACGACCGTGAACTACTGCTTCGCGGTCACGCTCCCCTCGACGGCCGACAACGGCGCACAGGGTCTGACCGCGATTCAGACCTGGCAGTTGACCGGCACGTCATCCTGACGCCGACGCAGGTGGGAGCGGAACGAGAGGGGGACCCATGAGCACACCGACGAGAACACCGACGAGCACACCGACGAGAACACCGACGAGAACACCGACG
>NZ_JAGGPD010000533.1 GCF_018613995.1 Microbacterium sp. ISL-103
TCGTGAGCCGCGATTCGACGAGTTCGCGGCGATACCGACGGGTCCACGGCAGCCGCCCGACGCTCGCACCACCGAGCGCCACCACGGCGTCCGCACCGGCCAGGACATCGGGGTCGAGCTCTCTCTCCCCCGGCGACCATTCGACCTCGGAGGTGTCGCGCGGCAGGCGGCGCACCAGTGTCGTGACCTCGACGCCGTCTGCGCGCAGTGACGATGCGAGTGCTGTGCCTATGAGTCCTGACGCCCCGCTGATGACGATCCGCTGCGACATTGCTGCTCCTTCTGTGGTCTCCGTGAGTCTGTCACGTCCTCCTCCGTCTGGCGATGTCGGCGATGGCGGGTAGGTTGCGGCTGTGACCGAACCCGTGCAGTCCTGGTGGGCGAGACGCCAGTTCTCGCGAGACCGAGAGGTGCCCTACGAGGTGGGCACGTACCGATCCGGCTGGGCCGCCTACCCCGAGCTGATCCGTCAGTACCACCCCGAGCTCAACCACGGGGTCGCGCTCTCGCAGGTGCCGCTGGCGGCCGACGTGCTGCTGTGCTGGGAATGCAGGGTCGGCCACAGGTTCGCCGCGACGCCGACCGAGCAGCGCGAACGCCCGGGGCGGGTGCGTCGGCAGTCGTCGTGGTGCCCCGAGTGCTCTGCTCTCGCGCGACCGCAGTCCGTCATCCTCGGCGAGGCACGTGCGATCCCCCGAAAGCCCAAGCCTCCGACGACACTGTGCAGCAAGACCCCCGCCCTGCCGACCGGAGAGGCGTTCCTCAGCGAGTGCGCGCCCGCACCGGCATCAGCGGCCGAGGCCAGACTTCGGGCGGCGTTGGCGGCGCGGCTCGTCTTCACCTCTGAGGTCAACGCCGTCAAAGTCGCGCGTCCGTTCTTCCGCCACACCGAGGTCTGGCCCGACATCCTGCTGCCCGAGCTGCGGATCGCGGTCGAGTACGACACGGTCGGTCGCCACGGTCTCGAGCACGTCGGCAAGCGTGAGGAGGCCGACCGACGCAAGGACCGCGCGCTGCGGGCATCGGGGTGGGAGGTCGTTCGCATCCGCACAGGCCGTCTCGAGCCGATCGGACCCCGCGATCTGCAGATGTCATCGGTGACCGAGCGCGGCGTGGAACGCATCGTCGATACGCTCCGAGACATCAGAGGGCCTCTGCTCGTCGACGCGTATCTCGCATCGCGGTGACGGCGGCATCCCTCGACGCCGACGGACTCAGGCGTCTGGCCGGTGGACCTCGCGGACGACGGCCGACCATTCCGACATCAGGTACGTCGCATCGCCCGCCGCGACGATCTGCGCATTGTCGTTCGGCCCGACCTCGGGTCTCATGGTCAGCCCGCCGACGTCGAGGCTCGGGATGCTGAGTCTGATGCACTCGATGCTGCCCCGCACCAGCAGCTCCGCCGTCTGCTCGGGTGACGTCGCGGCACCCATCACCGCGTCGTCGTGCGCGACGAGGACCGCCTGCCAGACGGGCTGCCGGTCGTCGGGGTCGAGCGTGTACTGCAGCAGTCCCTGAGGGGCCGCCTCGACGACGATCATGATCGAGCCGGCGACCGGCCGCTCTTCCCCATCGTGCACGCCCATGCTGGTTCCCCTGACCCCGGCGTCCCCACGCCCGTAGTCCGATCAGAGTACTGCCAAAACTCGATGACGGAGCGCCTTACCGCGTGCGGATCTCAACCGATATATCTATCGGGGAATACGGAGGAGGACCCGTGACGAGCACCTATATCGAGACCGGCGGGCACGTGCGCGTGTACGACGACGCCGTGCGCACGCACCAGGAGTTCCCCCTCGGCACGTATCGCGTGCACTTCACCTCGAAAGAGGGGTTCAGTCTCGTCAAGGTCGACGACCTGACCGTGGGCACGGAGCGCGTCTACGGTGGGCGCGACAAGAAGGTCGACAAGATCTTCCGCTCGTACGCGCTCTCGGATCGCAGTCTCGGAGTGATGCTCTCGGGCGACAAGGGCATCGGCAAGACCCTCTTCCTGCGCATGGTCGCCGAGGAGGCGCGCGAGCAGTGCCTGCCCGTCGTGATCGTCTCGGACGACAACGACGGGATCGTGGAATTCCTCGACACCCTCGACGAGTGCCTCATCATCTTCGACGAGTTCGAGAAGATCTTCCCCGCCGGCCGCCGAGGCGGCGCTGACGGCAGCAACCGACAGAACCAGTTCCTGTCGCTTTTCGACGGGCTCTCGTCGGTCAAGCGGATCTACTGCCTCACGGTGAACGACATCAGCGATGTGAGCACGTACATCGTCAACCGCCCCGGCCGTTTCCACTACCACATGCGATTCGAGTATCCGGGTCCCGATGAGGTCAGGCAGTATCTGACCGATCAGGCGCCGAACGCGAACCCCGATGAGATCGAGAACGTGGCGCTGTTCTCGCGTCGCGCACGCCTGAACTACGACCACCTTCGTGCGATCGCGTTCGAGCTCCAGCAGCCGGATGCCCTCTTCGCCGAGGTCGTCGAGGATCTCAACATCAAGTCGGTGGAGCCGAGCACCTACCGCATCGAGGCGCGCTTCCCCGACGGCAAGGTGTGGTCGGAAGAGGTCGAGATGAACCTCTTCGAGCGCGGCGACGTCGGTCGCACGTTCGAGCTGCGCAATGCGACTCGGTCGATCTTCGCCTCGTTCGTTCCGAAGGATCTCATCTTCGAGCCGGACGGCAGCATCTTCGTGCCCATCCACAAGCTCGATCTGCTCGATGACGAAGACGAGGAGCCTGAGGTCTACCCGACGACGGTCAGCCTCATCCTGGTGGGTCAGGCGACCTACGGCTTCGGACTCTGAGCTTCCGCAGTCGCGCAGTCGCCGATGCGGCGGGGTGAACCGGTCAGACGCCCACGGCGTGCGACAGGATCGCCCTGGTGAATCGCTGCCCGCCTTCGGTGAGCCGCTCGAAGTACGCGTCGAGGACGGACGCGGACGAGCGCGATGCGGGCTCGTCGACGGTCATCGGCTCATCGGCGTAGTGCCGCTGCAGAGCATCCCGCAGCATCCGCACCGCTTCGGCGCGCTGCTGCGAGACGGCGGCGTGCGACACCCCGAGCTCGTCGGCGATCTCCTTGACGGTGCGGTCGTCGAAGTAGACGGCACGGATGATCCCGCGCTTGCGCTCGGGCAGCGCGTCGACCGCGCGGCGCAGGAAGTCGTCGCGTTCGGCGGCGATCGCCAGCTCCTCCGGCAGATACCCGGTCCACACGATCTCCGGCGCGTCCGGGGCGTCGAGGCTCGTGAGCAGGCGCTCGGCATCCGCGAGACCCTCGCGCACCTCGGCGGCCTCGACCCCCATCGCCGCCGCGATCTCGACGACCGAGGGAGTGCGTCCGAGGGTTGCCGCGAGCGTCTCGCTCACCTTCGTCGTCGCCTTCGCACGCGCACGCACTTCGCGCGGCGCCCAGTCCATCGACCGCAGCTCATCCATGAGCGCCCAGTTGATGCGTCCTCGCGCGAAGGCTCCGAACGGGACTCCGAGCGTCGCATCGAACTTCTCGGCAGCTCTGACGAGGGCGAATGCGCCGGCGGACGCGAGATCGTCGCGCGAGACCTGGGTGAGGCGGGAGGCGACGTAGGCGGTGGCCGCGCCCACGATGTGGAGGTGGTCGACCACGAGCTGGTTCCGGGCGCGCATCGGCATCGGATTCGTCTCTTTCACTGTAAGTGCAAGCCCTCCCCAGCGACTCACAGCGTGGCCCCTCCCCAGCGGCCGGATCTTCATTCAACTACATGCTAGGGCTGCACGGGTAAAGAAAGATCCCCGAAGGTGCAAACCTTCGGGGATTCTCGTTTACGTTCAGATAACGATGGCTAGTCGTTCACCTTCACACGCCGGTTCACCTCGCGTGTCGCAGAGAACTTCAGCACCGTGTAGTCGTTGACCTCGGCATCGCCGTCCTGCTTCGCGAACTGCACGCGGTGGCCCTTGTGCGTCTGCGGATAGAACTTGCCGAAATTGGTGAGAGTCACCGTGTTGCCGCGTCCGACGAGATCGAGCAGTTCGTCGATCATCGCGTTGTACGCGGTCTGCGCGGTCTGCACCGAGATGCCGCCTCGTCGCGCGAATCTCTGCACGAACTCCCGCTTGCTCACGCGGTTGGTCTCGAGCGTCCTTGATGTGCTCATCGTGTTTTCCGTCCCATGGAATGCTCGTCGCCGAGCGTTGTGCGCTGTACCCCTACCAGCCGCATCCGTGGCGGACGCAGGTCCCCTTGCTCCTGCGACATGCCCCGGGATAAGCCAGTACCCCAGCCTGTGCTCCTCAGAGGATAGACGTTCTTCCTTGGTATATGCGGTGAATATCGGAATCCTCTGCTTCCCCGATGTTCCCGCCTGGCTGCTAGTGAACGACCATCGGCTCCTGCGGCACCGACAGCGCGGCCGCGCGGGCGGCATCGCGTGCCCGACGGGCGGACCGCGTGGAG